>JAKORQ010000306.1 GCA_029777755.1 Planctomycetota bacterium | reverse complement strand
CCGGGCAAGATGTTCCTGATCGACATGGAGCAGGGCCGCATCATCGACGACAAGGAAATCAAGGATTCCCTCGCCGCCGCCAAGCCCTACCAGGAATGGATCAGCCGCATCAACATCCGCCTCGACACCTGTGCCGAGCCCGAGAGCGTTGCTGCCCCCGAATGTGCCGCGTCGCTGCTGGACCGTCAGCAGGCTTTCGGTTACACGCAGGAAGACATCAAGTTCATCCTTGAGCCGATGGCCAAGAGCGGTGAAGAGTCCACCGGCTCCATGGGCAACGACAGCCCGCTGGCAGTGCTGTCCGCCAAGTCGAAGCCGATCTACAACTACTTCCGCCAACTTTTTGCCCAGGTGACCAATCCGCCGATCGACCCGATCCGCGAACAGCTGGTCATGTCGCTGGTGTCCTTCGTCGGCCCGCGCCCCAACCTGCTCGGTATCAACGAGATCAACCCCCCGTACCGTCTGGAAGTTCCCCAGCCGGTGCTGACCTTCGCCGACATGGCGAAGCTGCGGGAGATCGCCCGTTACACCGAAAACAAGTTCCGTTCGGCCGAACTGGACATCTGCTACCCGCTGGCCTGGGGCAAGGAAGGCGTCGAAGCCCGTCTCGCCTCCCTGTGCGCAGAGGCAGAGAACGCGGTGCTCAGCGGCTCCAATATCCTGATCGTGTCCGACCGCAAGGTTGACGCACTGCACGTGGCCATCCCGGCGCTGCTCGCCACCTCCGCAGTTCATCAGCACCTGGTGGGCAAGGGCCTGCGTACCCGCACCGGCCTGGTTGTGGAAACCGGCTCCGCCCGTGAGACGCACCATTTCGCCGTGTTGGCAGGTTACGGTGCCGAAGCTGTTCACCCCTATCTGGCCCTCGAAACCCTGGCCCAGATCGCCGGAGGCGACGCGGAGACTGCCGAGAAGTACACCAAGCACTTCATCAAGGGTGTCGGCAAGGGCCTCATGAAGGTCATGTCCAAGATGGGCATTTCCACCTTCATGTCCTACACCGGCGCGCAGATCTTCGAAGCTGTCGGTCTCCAGAAGGGCCTCATCGAGAAGTACTTCACCGGCACCTCGTCGCAGGTCGAGGGCATCGGCGTGTTCGAGGTCATGGAAGAGGCCATCCGTCTCCACCAGCAGGCCTTCAGTGCCGACCCGGTGCTCGCCAACATGCTCGATGCGGGTGGCGACTACGCCTATCGCATCCGCGGTGACGAACACATGTGGACGCCCGATGCCATCGCTAAGCTCCAGCACTCCACCCGCTCCGGCAAGTTCGAAACCTACAAGGAATACGCCAAGATCATCAATGATCAAAGCAAGCGCCACATGACCCTGCGCGGCCTGTTCGAACTCAAGCCCGCTGGTGCTCCGGTGGCGTTGGATGAGGTCGAGCCCGCCAAAGAGATCGTCAAGCGCTTTGCCACCGGCGCCATGTCCCTGGGCTCCATTTCCACCGAAGCCCACACCACGCTGGCCATCGCCATGAACCGCATCGGCGGCAGATCGAACACCGGCGAAGGCGGCGAGGATCCCAAGCGTTTCATCCCCATCTCCGAGCCGACCAAGCTGTCCGAGGTCATCGGTGCCGGCCGCATCGAGCGTGACATCGAGCTGAAAGCCGGCGACAGCCTGCGTTCCTCCATCAAGCAGGTGGCGTCCGGCCGTTTCGGTGTGACCACCGAGTATCTGGTCAATGCCGACCAGATCCAGATCAAGATGGCCCAGGG
>JAKORQ010000305.1 GCA_029777755.1 Planctomycetota bacterium | reverse complement strand
GCCCGCCCCGTTCGGTCCGATCAGGGCGACGATGCTGCCCTCGCTGACGGAGAGCGAAGCATCGTCCACGGCCTTGAGGCCTCCGAAAACCTTGCTGAGTCCTGTGACCTTCAGCATCACTCACTCTCCTTGGACAGGGGTTTGGGCCCGCGTTTGCCGAAGTGCTTGAACAGGTCGATCAACCCGTTGGGCAGGAAGGCGATGATCACCAGCAGCAGCGCGCCGTACAGCACCAGGGACAGGCCCTGGACGTCGGTCAGCACACGGGTGAAATCGCCCACGGCGGCCAGCAGCACGGCGCCGATCAGCGGCCCGTAGACGGTACCCGCGCCGCCGATCATGCTGACCAGCAGCATCTCGACCGACTTGTCGATGCCGAACACCACCAGCGGATCGATATAGAGGAAATACTGGGCGAAGAAGCAGCCGCCGATGCCGCCGATGGCACCGGAAAGCATCAATACCTTCACCTTCTCCCGGACCACGTTGACCCCCAGCGCGGGGGCTGCATCCTCGTTCTCGCGGATCGCGGCCAGCTGGGCTCCGAAGCGCGAGCGCTTCAGCCACAGCGCGATGACGATCGAGCCTGCCGTCAGGGCCAGGATCAGATAGTAGAAGCCGATGCGTTCCGGAAACTGGAAGTTCGCCGCCGAAGGCTTGGCCGGGATCAGCATGCCAAGGCCCCCGCCGGTGATTTCCACGGAGTTGGCAATGATGCGCAGCACCTCTGCAAAAGCCAGTGTGATCAGCGCGAAGTAGGACCCCTTCAATCCTGCCCGGAAGGAGAGGAACGCGATCACGAAGCCCACCACGGCCCCCGCGAGCGCACTGGCGGGCAGGCCCAGCCAGGGGTTGAAGCCGAAGCGCATCTGCAGGATCGTCGAAGCGTAGGCGCCAGCGCCAAAAAACACGACATGCCCGAAGGACAGTTGTCCCGCGAAGCCGCCGGCGATGTTCCACGATTGCCCGATGAAGGCGTAGAACAAGGCCATCACGCCGAAGTTGATGGCGAAGTTGGAGGAAAACACCAGCGGGAAGACCAGCGCGATCAGCAGCAATCCGCCATGAAGCAACCAGGAACGCGCACTCATCGCTTGGCCCCAAACAAGCCGGAAGGCCTGAACAGAAGAATGAGAATGAAGATCAGGGAGATGCCGATCTGGCCCAGGCTCTCTCCCAGGAGCAAGCCACCGAACGATTCGGTCAGCCCCACGATCAGGCCGCCGACCACGGCCCCGAGGAAACTGCCCATGCCGCCCAGCACCACCACGGTGAACGCCACCATCACGAACACGTGGCCCGTGGTCGGCGACACATAGAAGATCGGCATCAGCAGGCACGCCGCGGCACCCAGCGTCGCCAGGCCGATGCCGTAGGAAATTGCAAACACACGGTCCACGTCGATGCCCACCAGGCGTGCGCCCACGCGCTCCTTGGCCACGGCGCGGATGGCCTTGCCGATGTCGGTGTAGCGGATCAGCAGGCCGAGCCCCAGGCACAGGATCATCGAGGCGCCAAAGGAGATGAGCTTGGGCAGCGAGATGAGCAGCGGGCCCATCTCCACCATGGCGTCGCTGTAGGCGACGGTGATGGTGCGCGTATCGCCCTTGAAGAACATCAGCGCCAGGTTCTCGATCAGGATCGAGAGCCCGAGCGTGATCAGCAGGATGTTCTCATCCTTGCCGCTGGAGAACCTGCCGATCAGGCCGCGGTACAGCAGATAGCCGATCACGAACATGGCCGGCACCATGATGAGCAGCGCTGCATACGGATCGATGCCCCACAGCGTCAGCAGGTAGTAGACGCCGAACATGGCGATCATGAGCGTGCTGCCGTGGGCAAAATTGATGATGTGCAGCACGCCGTAGATCAGCGTCAGGCCTGATGCGACGAGCGTATAGATGCCGCCGATCAGCAGTCCGTTGACTGTCGCGGCAAGCAGTGTGGTGGCGTCCAAGATGATTCCTCAGGAAAGGGCGATACCCTGTATTTCTCCCTCTCCCTCTCCCGCTGGCGGGAGAGGGAGAAAAGAGCGTTGAGCGCGGGTGCGGTCTCAGCCCAGCTTCGGGCGCGGAAACACAGCTTTCGCGCTGGCGAACTCGTCCGGCCAGATCACATCGATGTCGGTCTTGCTGGCCTGCAGCAGGACCGCGCGGCCGCCTTCGTTCTGCCCGTTGACGAACTT
>JAKORQ010000304.1 GCA_029777755.1 Planctomycetota bacterium | reverse complement strand
GGCGGAGACCGCCCGCTCCGCTTTTTTTGAGTGGAACTGGTCTTTTATCCACAGCGCCATGCCGCCTGTCGGTTCTGTACGCGGCTGGACAGAGCGCATGCCGTTGGCAAAATAACGCCCGCATCTTCTTCAGGAGTTAACCGCATATGCCAATTGTTGATATGCCGCTCGAGAGGCTTCGCGAGTACACCGGCCGCAATCCCCGCCCCGAGGATTTCGACACCTACTGGGATTCAGCGCTGCGCGAGATGAAGAGCATCGATCCCAGGGTGGAACTTGTCCCCTCCGACTTCCATGCCCCGCAGGCGGACTGTTTTGACATGTACTTCACCGGGGTTCGCGGCGCACGCATCCACGCGAAGCTCGCCCGCCCGAGGAAGATCGTCGGGAAGCACCCGGCCGTGGTACGTTTCCACGGCTACACCGGCAGCGCCGGCGACTGGACCGGGCTGTTGGCATATGCAGGCGCGGGATTTGTCGTGGCCGCCCTCGATTGCCGCGGCCAGGGCGGAAACTCCGAGGATGTCGGCGGCGTGAAGGGCAACACCCTCAACGGGCATATCATCCGCGGCCTGGCAGATGGCCCGGATAAGCTGCTGTTCCGCGATATTTTCCTGGATTGCGCACAACTGGCCGGGCTGGTGATGGAGATGCCCGAGGTGGATGCGACCCGGGTCGGCGCGGAGGGTGGCTCGCAGGGTGGCGCCCTGACGCTGGCATGTGCATCGCTTGAGCCGCGTATCAATCGCCTGGCTCCCACCTTCCCCTTCCTGTGCGACTACAAGCGAGTCTGGGAGATGGACCTCGCGAAGGACGCATACGCCAAGCTGCGCACCTTCTTCCGTATGTTTGACCCCACCCACAGCATGATAGATGAGTGGTTCCGCCGGCTGGGGTACATCGACTGCCAGCACCTGGCCCCGCGCATACGCGGCAAGGTCCTGATGGCAACGGGCCTGATGGACACCGTCTGCCCGCCCAGCACGCAATTCGCCGCGTATAACAAGATCACCAGCCCCAAGGAGATGGTGATCTATCCCGATTTCGGCCACGAAAACCTGCCGGGTAACAGCGATCGGGTCTTCCGCTTCATGTGTGAGATGCTCTGCGGCTAGAACGGCGCTACAGAAAGTGGAACTGCTCCAGAATCGTTCTGGTGCGCAAACGCTTGATGATTGCGACTTCGGCGTATGTAGACACGGCCCACGGCACGACTGTCGAGACGTCCTGTCCATCTCGCCGCGTTTTCGCACCCTACATGATGCCTTCACCATACCTCCCGCGGGCGGAGGGACTGCCTCCTGGGTAGCGCAACTGCCAGCTGCGGATCCAAAATACGCTGTTGAATCGCGCCAGTCGCGGGTTAGAATGATGTTAGGATGATCTCCGCTAACCTGGAACGCAAGCTGGCCGTACTGGCAGACGCGGCGAAATACGACGTCTCATGTGCGTCATCAGGCTCGACCAGGCCGCCTGCGCGCAGCGGCATCGGGGCGGTATGCAGAGGCGGGATCTGCCACACCTGGACGCCCGACGGCAGGTGCATCTCCCTGCTCAAGGTGCTGCTGACCAACTTTTGCATCTACGACTGCCAGTACTGCATCAACCGCCGCTCCAGCAATGTGCCGCGCGTGCGCTTTACGCCGGAGGAGATCGCCTGGCTCACCATCGAGTTTTATCGGCGGAACTACATCGAGGGGCTGTTCCTCTCATCCGGCATCATCCGTTCGCCGGACTACACCATGGAGCAGCTCATCCGCGTCGCGACCCTGCTGCG
>JAKORQ010000303.1 GCA_029777755.1 Planctomycetota bacterium | reverse complement strand
GCCTACTCGCCGGCCAAGTACGGCATCCTCACCGAATACCTGCCGCACCGCCTGCTGGTCGTCGCCAACGGCTGGATCGAGGGGCTGACGGTCGGAGCCATCATCCTTGGCGTGGTCATCGGCGGCACCCTGATCCAGCCGAATATCGCCCACAAATTGCTGGACTTTGATCTCCCGCTCTTCGAAACCGGAATCGATTGTGTCTGTGAAATGGCCCTGTTGTTCGTGGCTGCTTTCTACATCATCGCCGCGATCTTCAACCTCTACATTCCGGAAACCGGGGTGCCGCACAAGGTGCTGCACAAAAACCCCTACTACCTCATCCGTGAATTCAATCACTGCCTGATGCTGCTCTGGCGTGACCGGCTGGGACAAATCTCGCTGGCCGTCACCACGCTGTTCTGGGGCGCCGGTGCCACCCTGCAGTTCATCGTCATCAAATGGGCGGAAATCGCGCTACAGCTCGATCTTTCCAAATCGAGCATGTTGCAGGGTGTGGTCGCCATCGGCGTCGCCGCCGGGTCTGTCGCCGCCGCCCGGATGGTCACCATGCGCAAGTCGGTACGCGTCATCCCGCTGGGCATCGCCATGGGAATCATCGTGCTGATCATGAACTTCGTGCACGGACTGTGGCTGGCGATCCCGTTGCTGGTGATCATCGGGGCACTCTCCGGCTTCTTCGTCGTGCCGATGAACGCCCTTCTGCAGCATCGCGGCCACATCCTGATGGGGGCCGGACACTCCATCGCCGTACAGAATTTCAACGAAAACCTGTCGATCCTGGTCATGACCGGGATGTATTACGTGATGATGATGATCGACATGTCGATCTACGCGGTCATCACCCTGTTCGGCCTGATGGTCAGCATCTGCATGTTCTTCATCAAGCGTCGGCACGAGGCCAACCAGCGTGACCGCGACGATGTGATCCACCTCGACGACGGCGCCCTGCACTGAGCGCAGAAGCTCAGACGGCTGTTCGCAACTGGCGCATCAGCGACCGCGCACGACACAGGTCTTCCCAGGCCCTGGCCT
>JAKORQ010000302.1 GCA_029777755.1 Planctomycetota bacterium | reverse complement strand
GGCGAACCTGCGATCGCTGGCGAACATCCTCTCCGATGCAGCGCTCTATGCCCACTTCCAGGGCAGGGACCAGGATGCGCTGGAACTGCTCGATGACCTGGATTATCTATCGCGGGCTATTGCTGCACGTCCATTTCTGATCAGCAAACTGGTAACCGTAGGTGTAACTGCCCTGCACGCCAATACCGTCCAGCTCATCGCGACGGACCTGAAAGTGGCGGCGGATGGCGATCAGCAGGGCGCCTCGAGGGAATCGCTCAAGCAGGTGATCGCTTCGCTACTGGACGATAGCAACCTGAAGCAGGCGTATCAGCAGGCGATATTCGAGGAACGCACCTATCTGATAGAGTGGGTCCGCAGGGATGTGCCCATGGCGACAGCTATTGCGCGGGACAGTTTCTCCAAGACAATCGAGAGTTACGACGCGATGGCGGCGGCGATCGACAAGCCGACATGGGAGGAGATCGAGCAGTAAGACAATCCGCTGCTCGGTAGTCTCACGTCCTCGATTGGCAGATTCCACCAGTCTGTCTGGAAAGCGATGCTGATTCGCCGCATTGCGGCAGTCTCGTTGGCCGCCGGGTGGTATCGCGCGGAACATGGCAACTACCCACCCACGCTGCAGCAGCTTGTGCCGGACTATTTGTCGGCCGTTCCGGCCGACCCGTTCGCTCCCGATGGTGGTCGCCTGATGTATCGCCTGGCCGAGGATGGCAAACGTCCAATGCTCGGCAGCGTCGGCCCGGATGGGGTGGAAGAAACCGATCTGCCGCTGCCCGGGGATTGACATCTCGGACTACCGGCAGAAGCAACAGTAAAGGCTCTTTTCTGTGGAATAGCGCCGTTCTCACTGCGTTATCTGAGGGGTATCTACATCTTGATGTCCCTGCATTCGCCTGAATGCATGTGCTTGCTTTGGATGCAACGCGGCCCGGCTGCGTGTGTAGTACATGCTGAGAAAGGGACGCGAGGCGGAGCCATGAGAACACGCAAACCAAACATCAAGGGGTTCACGCTAGTCGAGCTGCTGGTGGTGATCGGCATCATCGCCCTGCTTATAGGCATCCTGCTGCCCTCGCTGAGCAGGGCGCAGCAGTACGCCCGCAAGGTTAACTGCATGTCGAACCTCCGGCAGATCTACATGGAGCTGCAGTTGTACGCCAATGCCAACCGCGGCTGGCTATTCCCCTTCCGCGATCAGCCGCCCTGGACATACGGCTATGTCGGGCCCACGACCAAGCCCGAGGAAGTCTGGACGACCATGGTGTTTGGCCGGGTTGATCCGCCGATCATGATCTGCCCCAATGACGCCGGCCAGTTCCCGGATGTCGACGAGCAGGGACGCCCGATCGACCCCATGTACTGGCACTCCTACGTGCTGAACTATCACCTTGCCGATCCGGCCCGTGAGCAGAAGGTTAAGGCTACCTCGCATGGCAGCCAATTGGCCTACAAGTCGCAGTCGGAAGTCATCCTGATGGGTGAGAAGTACCTGTACAAGTCGGATTACTTCATGGAGAAGAACTCCGCCTCTGAAAGTGACTATGACGTGCTGGTGGACCAGTTCAAACATGGCCTGCAGCACGGATCGAACTACCTCTATCTCGACGGCCACGTGGACAACGACACGCGCGAGAACGCCATCCGGGCGCTGGATCCGTGGGACCTTGGCGATCCATCGGTACCGGTACCGCCGAAGCCATAGCGGCGACAGGCGATGGAAGTATGGTTGGCAACGCACAAGCCCGGGGCGATCTCCTCGGGCTTGTGTCGCATTATGAGCTGCGATAGCGGCCGAGCAAAAGAGTTGTTTGCAGCGCGCTGCCGAGGTCGTTAGATTATGGCTAACCCCGAGAAACCGCTCGCGAAGTCGCGGCGGCGGGAAGGGCAATCGATTGCACAGGCGGAAACATGTCGAACTACAAGGCTCCTGTCGTCAAGAAAGTGAAAAAGCTCCGCAAGAATCAGGTCTATCTCGTCGCCTCCGGCGATCTGCGCCTCTCGGCTAACCAGAAGTGCTGGCCGGAACAGCAGAAGATGGAAGAGCAGCTCATCGCCGCCATCAAGGCCGAGGGATACGAGGTCGTTCGTGCCCATGGCTACAAGGCCGACGAGAAGCACGGCTTCATCAGCTCGCAGCGCGAGGGTCTGGAAGTCTTCTCCAAGATGGATCCCACCGCGCCGGTGATCGTGGCCGAGTCGGTGTGGCAGTACTCGCACCATGTGCTGCCCGGGCTCCTGTTCCACCAGGGGCCGATCCTGACCTTCTCCAACTGGTCGGGCACCTGGCCGGGCCTGGTGGGCATGCTCAATCTGAACGGCTCGCTCACCAAGTTCGAGAAGAAGTATTCCACGCTCTGGAGCGAGGATTTCACCGACGCCTTCTTCAAGAAGAATCTGCGCAAGTGGCTGAAGACCGGCTACATCAAGCTGCCCACGCCGCATGTCACCCCGCTGAAGAAGGTGAAGATCGGCCGCAGCGAGCAGAAGCTGGCGGAAACACTGGCCGGCGAGCTGCTGTCCCGTCGCGCCATCATGGGCGTGTTTGATGAGGGCTGCATGGGCATGGCCAACGCCATCATCCCCGATGAGCTGCTGCAACCCCTGGGCGTGTTCAAGGAGCGCCTGAGCCAGTCGGCCCTGTACTATGCCACCACGCAGGTGTCTGACGCCGAAGCCAAGGCCGTCCGCAAGTGGATGGAGAGCAAGGGCTTCAAATTCATCACCGGCAAGGATGAGCAGACCGAGCTTACCGATGCCCAGATCATGTGGCAGTGCAAGATGTACGTGGCCGCCTGCCGCATCGCCGATGAGTTTGGCTGCGATGTCATCGGCATCCAGTACCAGCAGGGCCTGAAGGATCTGCTGCCGGCGTCCGATCTGGTCGAGGGTACGCTCAACAACGGCGACCGCCCGCCGGTGAAGAACTCGGCCGGCAAGGTGATTCGCGACGGCGAGCCGATTCCGCACTTCAATGAGGTGGACGAGTGCGCCGGCCTGGATCAGCTCATGACATATCGCATCCACAAGGCACTGAGGCAGCCGGTCGAGACCACGCTGCACGATGTGCGCTGGGGCGACCCCGATCGCAGCGGCACCACCGATGAGTACGTCTGGGTGTTTGAGATCTCCGGCGCGGTTCCGCCGGCCCATAACGTGGGCGGCTGGGCCGGCTCGGTCGCCGAGCGCCAGAACCCCATGTACTTCCGGCTGGGCGGCGGCACGATCAAGGGCGTGGCCAAGCCCGGCGAGATCGTCTGGAGCCGCATCTATGT
>JAKORQ010000301.1 GCA_029777755.1 Planctomycetota bacterium | reverse complement strand
TGTGATGAGGAGAAGATGGCAAAGGAACTGGCCGGCAAGTACGTCTATTGCCGCAAGCCGAATCCAACGCTGGTGAGCACGGCGAAATTCGACGAGGACGCCATCCGCGCCGACCTGCGCAAGACGCTGGAACTAACCGCCGCGGCCGGCTGCAACACCGAGCTGGTGATGAAGGATGTCCACACGGTCCAGAACCAGCCGCAGCGCCTGTCCAGATGGGTGGAGATAGCGCGGGAGGAGATCGCGCGGGTCTATGGAAGACAGTGAAGGGATTTTCGAATTCCGATTCGACCCCACCGCTTCCATATAGAATCAGGCGATGGCTGTTTTCCAGAAGATCAGTCCGGTTGGGGAGGCGATCGCCCAGTTGCAGGTCGGCGATGTTTCGCCTATCACCATCATCGGCACGCCGGCCATTCGCGGCAGCTTTGATGAGAAGACGCTTCAGCAGGTGATCAATGCCCGGCTGGCGCCTGGTGTCACCGATGTGGTGCTCAACCCTGATGCCCATCAGGGATACGGTGCGCCCATCGGCTGCGTGATGGCGTCGCCAACGCATATCTATCCCGGCCCGGTGGGGGTGGATATCAAGTGCTCGATGAGCCTGCTGCAGTTTGACCTGCCAGCTCAGCAGATCGCCGACAAGAAAACCCGGCGGGCGCTGATCGAGGCGATCTGCCAGCGGGTTCCCACCGGCGCGGGGCAGGATTCCCGTTCCCTCAAGAAAGGTCGGCACATCCGGGAGGATGTCGCACTGCTGGCGGCGATCGAGGGTGCTTCGCCGGCCGTCTGCAAACAACTGGGCATTCCACCGCACTGGGCGCAACGCTGTGAGGATGCCTTTCACCTCGGCCACGACAACACGCGCGATGCGCTGGCGCTGCGCCTGGAAAAGCTTGTGCGCGACAATTCCATCCAGAACCTCGACGACAAGATTGCCCAGCTTGGCAGCTACGGCGGTGGCAACCACTTCGGCGAGGCCGAGGCCGTTACCGTCGAGCCGGGCGTGGAGAATCGTCGGGTTGCGGATGTATTCGGCCTGAAGGATGGCTGCGTCGCCTTCCTCTCCCACTGCGGCTCGCGCGGCTTTGGCTATCAACTGGCCAGTGGCGCGTTCAAGCGAATGCAAACGCACTTCGTGAAGGAAGGAATCCCCTACCCCGGCGGGGATCGCGATCTGGTGTACGCCGAGCTGGGAACCGCGATGGCCAACGACTACCTGGATGACATGGCGCTGGGCGCCAACTTCGCCACCGTCAACCACATGCTCATCAACGCCCTGGTCTGGGAGGCCTTCCGCGAAGTTTTCCCCGGCATCAGGGCGGAACTGGTCTATTTCATCAGCCACAACATCGCCCGGCTGGAAGAGGTGGATGGAAAGAAGGCGTGGGTGCATCGCAAGGGCGCTACGCGGGCTTTCCCGGCCAATCACCCGGCGCTGGCGAATACGCCGTTCGCCGAGACAGGTCATCCGATCCTGCTGCCGGGCAATCCCAAGCAGGGTTCCGTCGTGATGGTTGCTGACAGCGGGGCGAAGCGCAGCCTGTTCAGCGTCAATCACGGGGCCGGGCGGGCGCTTGGCCGACGCGCCGCGATAAAGACGCTCAGCCAGCGCGATATCGACGCGGAGTTTGCCCGCCGGGACATCCTCACCAACTGCCGCTGCTACCCGCGGGATGAAGCACCGGCCGCCTACAAGGATTTCCGCGAGGTGCTGAAAAGCGTGGAACTGGCCGGCCTGGCGCGCCCGGTGGCGCGGCTGGACGCCCGCTTTGTCATCAAGGACGCCAACAAGGCGGATGACTAGGGCTGCTCGACCTCAAGTGGAGCGGCTTGTCTCCAGCCGCGGGACGTCGAGTCGGAGAAGGTCTTTCCGAGTGGCATTCGCATTGACCGGCATCGAGAGGTCAAAGGTACTTCGTCGCTTCGTGGTGAAAACAGGAACAGAGGTGCGTCTTCTCCTTGCCCTGGCTCTGGCGTCGCACGTTCGTCGAGGATCACCTTATCTCACGCGGGCCGGGACGGAGCGCTTTACTTTGGGTGGAACTGCTTTACAGCGGCCTTCCCTTGGCGATGGTGGCGGGCCGGGGATAGCGCGGGTCATTTCCGCCCAGCTTGGTTATCTCCACGATCACGTGATGCTCGGTGCCCGGCAGATTCACGGGATGTACCTGCGGCGTGCTGCCATTGAGGATGCGGATGGCCTTTCGCGCATCCTCGATCTCCTGGGCGGCGCGAGCGCCCTTCATCGCAAGCAGCTTGCCGCCCTTGTGCAACAGGGGGATGCCCCATTCCACAAGGAACGCCAGCTCGCCCACGGCCCGTGCGGTGACCACATCCAGCGTGTTGCGCAGCGGGCCGCGTCCGGCCTCCTCCGCCCGCACCGGCGAGACGTTGATCTGCTTCAGGCGAAGCTGATCGATGCAGGAGCGAAGGAAGACCGCTTTCTTGTTGGTTGACTCGATCAGGACGATCTCGGCGTCGGGGCAGACGATGGCCAGCGGTATGCCAGGCACGCCGCCGCCCGAGCCGATGTCGGCCAGGGAAAACTCGCCGCTCGGCAGGAAGGGCAGGAGGGTCAGCGCGTCGCCGATGTGCTGAATCTCCGCCTGCTGGCGATCCACGATGCGCGTGAGGTTCATTCGGGTGTTGGCTTCCAGCAGCAGGTCGAGATAGCGCTCAAGCTGCTGGATCTGCGCATCGGTGAGTTCACGCCCGGCCTTGCGGGCAAGCTCGCGCCAGAGGTCATGTGCGGATGGGTTGCTCAAGACTTCGTAGGTTCCCTTGAAATACAGGCATCTTACGGAAGATATCCCCTTTGGCGAGCAGGAGGGGGCAACAGCAGCCCCATCTCCCGAAGGCGGTGCACTCAGTCAGTTCAAACTCAACTTGCTTGCGCGGCTCAGGCAACACGTCTCATGCCCCCGTGCACGATCCACATCGCAAGTCTCGCGCATCGTCCCACTCGTCGCAGAGCCGAACACATACACCTCCCGGGCGCCGTATGCCTTGAGTGTGTCGGCGGTGGTCTTGAGGATATCTGGCAGATCGCAGGACATAGCGCTGCCTTCTATCGCTCCACTACCAGCAAACACTGCTCGGCGTACAGGTTGTCGCCGTCGCGCATCGGGCGGACCTCGCCGTCGGCCAGCACGTGGGCCTCGGCGATCTTCACCTTCTGCTGCTTCACCCAGTCCAGGAAATCCTGAAGGCACAGCAGGTGGATGTTGGGGGTGTCATACCAGCGGTACGGCAGGCTCTCGGTCACGGGCATTCGCCCGCTCAGCAGCAGGTCCAGCCGCACTTTCCAGTAGCCGAAATTGGGGAACGAGACAATGCCGCGCCGCCCGACGCGGAGCATCTCCTGCAGCATGGCCGTGGGGCGATTGAGCGTCTGAAGCGTCTCCTCCAGCACCACGTAATCAAAACAGTCGTTGGTCAGTTCCTTGAGCCCCTCGTCCAGGTCGATCTGCAGGACTGGAACGCCGCGGGCGATGGCCGCGAACACGTCAGCCTGGTTCAGCTCCACGCCCTGGCCGCTGACGTTCTTCTCGCGATGCAGCTTTTCCAGCAACTGCCCATCGCCGCACCCCAGGTCCAGCACCCGCGCGCCCTCGGGGATGATGCGCAGTATCACGTCATCCTCCCAGCGCTCGCGCAGCGCTTCATCCGAGACCTCCGTCCCGGCCGGCACATAGCCCAGCGCCTTACCGATCTCATTGCGCGTGAGCTTCCCCAGGGCCGGGTCGATCTTTGCCAGCAGGGGCTTGAGAGCCTCGATCACTTCCTTGCTCATCGCTTGCCTCCCGCCAGGAAACTCCGCAGCAACTGGCTCACCGGCTCGGTCTCCACCAAGAACGAGTCGTGCCCGTAGTTGGAGGGAACATTCACGTAGTTCGCACTCTTGCCGGCGCGACACATGGCAAACGCCAGCTCGCGGCATTGCTGCGGCGTATACAGCCAGTCGGTGGAGAACGAGCAGACCAGCACCTTCGACTGGATCCGGCGGCAGGCCTCGACCAGGTCGCCGCCGCCCCAGCGATGGGCGGCATCGTAGTGGTTCATCGCCCAGGTGATGTACAGGTAGCTGTTGGCGTCGAAGCGCTGCACGAAGGAGCGGCCCTGGTAATCCAGGTAGCTCTCCACCTCGAACTCGCCGCCCAGTGCCGAGGGCGAGCCATTCTCCAGTCGCAGGCGCCGGCCAAACTTCTGGTGCATCCCCGCCTCGGACAGGTAGGTGATGTGCGCCATCATCCGCGCCACGGCCAACCCGTTCTTGGGATGCTCGGACTCATAGTAGTTCCCCTGGTTGAAGTTGGCGTCCGTCATGATCGCCTGTCGGCCGACGGCGTTGAATGCTACACCCTGCGTCGAGAGCCGATGGGCGGCGGCGAACACGATTGCCCGGTCGACGCGCTGCGGATAGGCCAGTGCCCATTCCAGCGCCTGCTGGCCTCCCAGCGAGCCGCCGATCACGCAGTGCACCCGCTCGATCCCGAGCTTGTCCAGCAGGATGGCCTGCACCTTTACCCAGTCGCTCACCGTCACCACGGGGAAGGAGAGGGCATACGGCTTGCCGGTGCGCGGGTTGATGCTGCTTGGTCCGGTGGTTCCGTAGCAGGAGCCCAGGAAGTTGGAGCAGATGACGAAGAACTTGCGCGTGTCGATCGCCTTGCCCGGGCCGATGACGGTATCCCACCAGCCGGGATGCTTCATGCGGAACTGCCGCCCGGCCGCCTCGGCGTGCTTGTCCCAGCCGGCCGCGTGGGCGTCGCCGGATAGCGCATGGCAGATCAGCACTACGTTGTCCTTCGCCGGCGAGAGCTCGCCATAGGTTTCATACTCAACGTCGACCGGGCCGATCTCCCCACCCTTTTCCAGTTTCAGCGTCTCATCAGTGCCGATGATGCGCAGCGTTCGCGCCTCCGTCCAACCCACCGACGTCGGGGAGTCAGGCGGATCATCGACGATTCTGCGCTTTCTTTTTTGTGTCTGCTGCTCAATCATTCGCGAACGGGGAAGTCTACACGGAGTCGGGCCCGCTTGCACGAGTATCAATACTGCCGCGGGGCCTGGTTGCGAACGGGAAAACCGCCACAGGTCGGCAGATCAGTCCGCCTCGGCCGACTCTGGCAGCGGCTGGCGCGGCAGCAGCACGCGGAAGAAAAGGACTGCCACCAGGAACGTCACCGCCGCCATCACTATTCCCACGATCACCGAGCCAAGCGCCCATGCCTTCAGAAGCGAGGGGGCAAGCTGCCCGGCCATCTCCAGGTTCCATTCGTCGGCCGGCCAGTCAGGCCAACTGCCATTGAGCAGCAGGTGCCCCACATAGATCGCCAGCACGATCATGCCCAGCCCGATCGGCGGGGTGGATGCCTGCGAGCCGATGATCACCGGGGCCGGATGCAGGTGCAGCCGCCGGGATGCGTACAGCGACAGCATCGTCTGCACGCCGTACAGCGGCAGGTTGGCGATGAACACCCCCAGCGCCAACCCGGTGGCGAACATGGTGTGCCCTGATTCCTCATGCCGAAGCTGATGCCAGGCGTCCTTCAGGCTCATCCACTTGAGCAGCGCTCTCCACGTCGGCAGGCCGCTGGGGCGTTTCTCCGGCCAGCGCACGTGTGGCCAGGGAACCAGCGTTCGGGCGATCAGCCGGCCATGCATCGATACCGCACGCAGGCTGTCCACCCAAGGGCGAAAGTGGCTGACACGCTGCCCCGGCGGCAGATAGCGGCAGTTGACCGGCAATTCCTTCACCGGGCAGCCGGCCCAGCCGGCGCGGGTGATGATCTCCGTCTCGTAACCAAAGCGATCGGCTCGGCACTTCACCGCCTGCACAAAGTCCAGCGGATAGCCGCGCAACCCGCACTGGCTGTCATTGACCCGGATGCCGCTCTCCAGGCGAACCAGGTGATTGGAAATCCTCCGTCCAATCCGGCTGCGTGGGGGATAGTCGCTGGCGCGGTCGTTGCGCACGCCCAGCACCAGCGCCTGCGGATTCTCACTGATCGCCTGCACGAACTGCGGAATCTGTTCCGGGTCGAGCTGGCCGTCGGTGTCGATGGTGATGGCGTGGGTGTAGCCTGCGGCATAGGCGGCGGCAAACGCAGTCTGCATGGCCGCACCTTTGCCCCTGTTCTGCTCGTGCGTAAGCACGGTAACGCAGTCATCCTGGGCGTAGCGGGCGAGAATCTGTGCTGTGGAGTCGGTCGAGCCGTCGTTCACGACAAACACCGGCAGACCCTGGGCAAGCACGCGATCGAGAACCTGCCCCAAGGTGGCGGCGTTGTTGAACGTCGGTGCGACGACCACAGGCTTGCAGGCGGTATTTCCCATGCTAGCAGATCGATTCCAGCCGCCTGGGCGCTCAAATGACGGACACGCACCTGCCGGCTCGTGGATCAGGATCATGGAAGCTAACTCTCCATCCCCGCAGCGTCAATGCCGCAGTTGAGCAACCTGCCTCGGCCGGTCGCGATCTTTACTCGGCCGACGCCACCGTGGAGCTCTTCTCCAGGCGGTCGAGCCTGGCGCTGGCCGCGTTGGGGGCAGTGAGCATCTCCAGCATGTCGACCATGGTCCTGGCCTTC
>JAKORQ010000300.1 GCA_029777755.1 Planctomycetota bacterium | reverse complement strand
TTCACCCAGCAGGTTCCCGAAGAAGCGAGCGCTGGTGGTGAGGCTGTTGTAGATGCTCAGCTTCACATCCCTATCGGTCGCCTCATCGGTGGCCTTGATCGCCAACGCCACCTGCGACTCGCCGGTGCCCAGGTAAGCCAGGGCATTGCCAACTTCCTTCACCAGCTCAGGTCGGCTGTCATCCAGTGCCTGGAGCAGCGTCGTCTGGGCGCCGCGCAAGTCGAGCACCTGGCCACGGCTCTTCGCGAGTTCGCCGAGCGCCCGGGCAGCCCGGATCGCGTAGTCGGTGGCGGCCTGTTCGTCGATGGCGGCCGCGCCGGCTCGCTCGCGAGCCTGCTGGAGCACCGGCTGGAGGTCAGCCGTGCTGTGCGCCTGCGTCACGCTGATCATCGGGTTCTGCGCCGCCCACACTGCAAACGGCGAAGCCTGCGTTTTGGTCATGATCACGATGGCGGCACCCTGCAGCTTGGGGGTAGCAGCGGCCACGTCACGCAGGCTCTGCACCTGCGTCGGATCCTCATCGCTGATCAGGATCACGTCCACCGCCGGCAGAGCGGCACCGGCCGCCGCCTCAGCCCGGGTCACGCCATAGGCCTCGAAGCCGGCGTCTTTCAGCTCCTGCACACGTGCATTGAGCTGTGCCTCGGGGAGAACGACCACCACATGCGGCTTGCCGGTCTGGGCCACCGCTTCGGCCAGGATCGGGACCACCCGCTCCTGCCCTTCAAACTGCGACTGCGGCAGCGCTCCGCCGGCCGCAAGGGCCGCTTCGAAGCGCACCTGGCGATCGGGGTACTGCATTGCCTGCACCAGGGCATCAGCCTGGCCGGAGGCAAACAGGTTACTCTCGCCGCCAATCTTCTGGAGCGACCGCACGGCCGCCAGCGCTACCCCGGTGTCACGATCACCCAGGGCACGCGTTATCACGTTGTTCAGGTACTTGGCGCCGCTGGCCACGCCGTAGTAGTGAGCGCTGGGCGTCTGGTCATTCCTCGTGGGGTCCTGCGTGCCTTCGGGCAGGCGAACCTCGCGGCCGTAGTTGGCCGACAGCCACAGGCTCAGGCTGTCCTCACGATTGCTGTTGATCGCCAGCGACTTAAGCGATGAGCGCATCGCCATCAGGTCACCGAAGATGGCCGAGGGCACATCCAGCTTCACCAACCCCTTGTCCTGGTCCCAGATCCAGTAGAAGGCGACGTCACTGCGAGGATCGGCCGAGGTGGCCGCCTTGCCGTAATAATGCTTCTGGGCGATGTCGTAGTAGAGCTGGGAAGCATCGAGATTGGCCGGGTCGCCCGCGCCAAGCTTGATCACTGCCTCGCGAGCGGCACTCTTCACCACGGCCGGGGCCTGGGCATCGTTCGCCAGGTAGACCAGCGGGGGCAGCGACACGTCATATCCAATATCAGAAAGAGCCGAGATGACCCCAAGGATCATCTGCTGATTTGCTTCGTTGATCGGCGCCTCCAAGGCAGCCGTCAGGGGCGACAGCACCGATTGTCCCAGGTCGACGAGCGCCCGCAGGATGGCCGGGTGATACTCAACCTTGGTCGAGTCGCCCAGGTACCGCAGCATCAGCGGTGCGGCAAGCTGGCCGCTCTCACGCAGACGGTTGATGGCGATGGCATACGACTGCTCGCTGGCGGGCAACCGTTTGATGTTCTCCTCGATCGCGGCCTGGTCAGCCCTGCGGAGACGATACCCTTCAGACAGAATGTTGTTCAGCGGGGTAACTGCCTCGGAAAGCTGGGGAACCTGTTGCCAGCGGAGCATCCAGTGGTCGAGGTTGTACTTGCGCTCCTCGGCAACTGACTCGAAAGTCTTGAGCAGGACGCTGGGATCGGGATTTGCCTGGGCGATCTTGTTCGCCTGGGCCGAGGCCATGTCATACCTGAAGGTCATGGCGTAATGCCAGAAAGCATCGACGTCGGCTCTCAGTGCAGCGTCAACCGCCTGCTGACCATTCTCCTGAGCGACTGCCGCCTGCGGGGAGAAAACCGGAAGTGCTACCGAGCAGCAAGCGATCACCACACTTGGCAGGAACCGAGGCATACGCATCATGATGATGGCCTCCAACGATGGATAAGCAAGATCAAACAACCGGCATGCCGAGAGAGTGTCGCCATGCCTGGCGCGCAAGCGGGAGAGACACACTGTCCCACGCCTAAACCCACTAGCCGCCGGACGAGCATAAAACTAGGCCAATTCAGTGTCAAGGAACAGTTCGCTTCTTCGCATCATTAAAGAGTTTAGATGCAGCGTCCCCTCCCCCACTTCCCCAACGGGCCGGCTACCGCGCCTGCTCGCGCAGCTTGGCCATCGCGGCCTGCTCGATCTGCACTATCCGCTGGCTCGAGAGGTTCAGTTCCCTGGCCAGCTCGCGACAGCTTCGTTCGCGCGACCGCAGGCCGTAGCGCCCGCAGACCACATCCCGCTCGCGCTTGTCCAGGCAAGCCAGCAGGCTTCGCACCTCGTCGCGGGCCATTGCCTGCTCGGCAGGCCGGGCGGCTGCCGGGTCGCGACGATCCAGCAGCATCTCCGGATCCACCGCGCCGCGCTGCTGCGCCAGCGCGGTTGGGATATACCGTGCAAATGCCCGCATCAGAGCGTACGTCGCATAGGTGGAGAAGCGGTGCCCGCGATGCACGTCGAACGCGTCCGCCGCACGGATCAGCGTCATGTTCCCCTCGGAGACAAGCTCCATCAGCGTCACCCCCGCGCGTACGTGCTTGCGCGCCACGTTCACCACCAGCCGCAGGTTCGCCTCCACAATCTTCGCCCGCACCAGCCGCGCACGATAGCGCATCTGCTCATAGCCCCGCAGCTCGCGATACCGGGAGACCTGCGGATCAAGCTCCTTCTGAAGTTGCGACGCAAGGAAGCGCAGATAGTGGTACTTCAGGAAAAGCCCGCGCTCCTGCGCGGCGCTGAGCAGCGGTATGCGGTAAAGATCGCGCAGGTACGGCGGCAGGTCGCGGGGAATGCGCTCCTCCAGCGCCGGCTCCAGACTCTCCTGCCTGATGATCTGCTCGATCTGGTCGGCCGCGTCCGGCTGGTGGTACAGCGGGTCATCATGGAAACGCACCGGCCGGCGAATCGCCCGCGTGATGCGGTCCTCCAGGATCACGCGATACACGCCAAACAGGGGGATCCCCAGCCTGCAGGCGATCTTGTTGAGCGGAGTTCCCTCTTCACGAAGCTCAATCACCTGTGCCCGCGCCTGGGCATCCGGCGCCGGGGCAAACTCGATATCCCCGGCATGCTCGCGCAAGATTCCCTCAAGCGTGAGCGGCGCCAGCCCGGACACGGCACCAAGCCTCTGCGCAGCAAGCATTCGCCAGTAACCCCGGCAAGCCAGGCGCTGCGCCTGATCGCGCAGCCATCGCAGATCGCGCCCCGTGGAGGGAACCGGCGTCACCTGCTCCACACCTGCCGGCGACCCCAGGAAGCGCTGAAGGCTGCTGAAACGGAAACCTATCCGCCGCTTGCCATCGCAATAAGTGAATCGCCGGGCCGGCAGCCCCCTCCTGCGCCATCTCTGGATGGTCTTGGTGGTAACGCTTAGCCGCTGGGCCGCTTCTTCAATTGTCAGGATCGGTTCTGGCGAGGAATTGACGTGCAGTTGCAGGGAGTCGCTTACTTCTTCCAGCAGCATCCCCAGGTCATGCTGAAGGGCAACCCCGGTGAGCAGGGATTTATCTGCCTGTCTAGGCTCATACCCGGTGATCGCGGTTAGAATCTCGGCCAGCGTGTACGTCTGCTCGGGGCAGAGCTTCAGCAGCAGATCCTCGGCCGCGTCGAGCTGCTCGAGTCGGCGGGGAATCGGCGTGAAGCGCATCTGCCTGGCAAGCTCGCCGATGCTTTCGAGCCGATACTGAGCCATACTAATGGATTATCAAGCCCTGTTTCAGCACGGTCAAGCAGAAAAGCTCGCTTAAAGGCTTGTAAGTGAGCAGGTTAGCACACGATCGTGACCGGCCGCATCCTTAAGGATACTCGCGTCGCTGAAGCTGGCGGAAAATCCTCTGGCGAGCTCAAGTGCAGCCTGTCCCTGGTCGTACGCTATCTCCATCATCACCCTGCCCCCGGGAAGCAGATGCTGCGGAGCCTCCTGAAGTATGCGGCGATGGAACCCCAGTCCATCAGGCCCGCCATCCAGTGCGCGAATCGGCTCGAAATCCCGCACACTGCGATCCAGCGTGGCGATATCGGCGCTGCGTATGTACGGCGGATTGGCCACGATCAGGTGAAACGGCCCGGGATCCACAGCACTCTCCAGCGCCGCAAACAGGTTCCCCTTGAGCAGATGCACTCGCGACTCGAGCTTCAGTGAGCTGATGTTCTTCCCTGCCACCTCGATCGCCACATCGTCAATGTCCACGGCCGTGACCACCGATTGCGGCAGATGCCTGGCGATCGCCAGCGCCACGCAGCCGCTGCCAGTGCACAGGTCCAGCACATGCGGCGCTTCAAACCCGGGCGTGTTGCGGCAGAAGGTCAGGGCCGTCTCCACCAGTGTCTCGGTATCGGGACGTGGGATCAGCACGCCGCGTCTGATCTCCAGTTCCAGATTGAAGAAATGCGCCTTGCCGGTGAGGTACGCTATCGGCTCGTGCTCCCCGGCACGACGCACCAGCTCGCGATACGCCGCCAGTTCACTCTCCACCAGCGGACGCTTGTAGTCGGTGTAAAGCTTGATCCGCGGGACATCCAGCACATGCGCAAGCAGCAGCTCGGCCGACAGCCTCGGCGAGTCGACTTCCTTGCGCTGCAGGAAGCCGGTCGTCCATTCGAGGATCCGCCCGATTGTCCAGGGTTGCTGCTTCTGCTCCATCGGCCGACATATTAGCTGCGCGATCGCACATCCCCAACTCGACACTGTCGAACCTGCGCGATCACCTTATCAGCGGCGGCTTTCACCGGCGATGCAAATGATTATGTTACAGAATTGTCACATACAACCTGATAGGCTTACTTGAGTATGAGCACACTGAAATTTGGACTCATCGGCGGAACGGGGCTCGGCCAGGCACTCATCTCACAGCACGAAGGTCAACGTCACGACATCGACACGCCTTTTGGCAAACCTTCGGATGCCATCATTGAGGTGAACATCGCCGGCCAGCAAGTCTTCATCCTCAACCGCCACGGGCCTGGCCATCTCATAAACCCCTCGCAGATCCCGGCGCGCGCCAACATCTACGCACTTAAGCAACTGGGCGTCACGCACATCATCTCCTCCGGCGCTGTCGGCTCCCTGCGCGATGATTTCAAGCCGCGCGAGCTGGTTGTTCCCGACCAGGTAATCGACAAGACCTATCGCCGGCCCGGCACTTTCTTCGACAATGTCGCTGTCCATGTGGAGATGGCCGAGCCGTTCTGCCCGGCACTGCGCCAGCTCCTGCTGGATGCCGGCCGACAGCTCGCCGAGCAAGACAATACCCTCCAGGTACATGGTCGTGGTTGTTACGTCTGCATGGAGGGCCCGGCCTTCTCCACGCGCGCAGAGAGCCACATGCATCGCCTCTGGGGCGGCGACCTCATCGGCATGACCGCCATGCCCGAGGCCAAGCTCGCCCGCGAAGCGGAGATCGCCTACGCGCTGGTCGCCCTGGTGACCGACTACGATTGCTGGAAGAAGCGGCCGGCCGACCAGAAGCCCGACCCCGCCGAGCTGATGAAGGAAATCATCGGCAACGTGGAGGCGGCCACAGCCAACGCTCTTCGCCTGCTGCGGAAGGCACTGGAACTGGCCGCGTCGCAGCATGAGGCGCTGATGGCTTCCCCGGCGCTGCGGGCGCTGGAGCTGTCGATCTGGTCGGACAAGGCTCGCATAGCCCCGGAAGAGGTGGATCGTCTTCGCCCAATATGGGGAAGATACTTCCAGGCTCAGGAGGGTTGATGAGAAAAGGCAGTGCTGGCAGATGGAAATCTCGCAACGCAGCTGCAGCAGCCTTGCTGCTTGCCGCCGCCATCACTGCCGCTTCGCCCACGCATGTTCTCGCCCAGGGTGCCAGTGCACAGCCGTCGGTCTTCGTGCCCGATTCATCTGTCGCAACCGAGCGTTTTTCCCTTGCGGAAAAGCTGGAGCGGGCGTATGAATGGACCAAGGCGGCCGAAGTCTACCAGGAGCTGCTGGACAACTATCGCGACCGGGTTGTCCCCGCCGGCGGCGAACCGGAGGACGCGGTGATCTACGTGAGCGTGGCCGACCGCGCCATGCGGCAGTTGGCCGCCTGGCCGCCGGAAGGACTAGCCGCCTACAACGGGCGCCATCAGCCCGCGGCCGAGCAACTGCTGCAGGCCGCGACATCCCCCGCCGATCTTCGCCTGGTTGTCGATCGCTACGCCCTGACCCGTGCCGGCCAGCTTGCAGCCAGCAGGCTCATCCAGATTTACTGGGATTACGGCGAACTGGCCTCCGCCGCGGCACTGGCCGACCGAATGGCATCGCTGCTCCCTGCAGCTTCTGAGCGAAAACCGCTGCTGCTCGCCCAGGCGGGCATCGCATGGCATCTTGCCGGAAACACCGGGCGTGCCCAGCTGATCCTCCAGATGCTCAAGCGCGATTACCCGCAGGCCACCGGTTTGCTCGCGGGCAAAGAGCAACTGCTGGCCGCCGCACTGGAGCAGGCTTGCCAGGTGGCCCCTCCTGAGGATACTCCCCCGGGCGCCTGGCCATCGTATGGCGGCACGCCTGATCGCGCAGCCGTGCCCGACTTCAAGGGACGCTCCGATGCCCTGCTCTTCTCGATCGACATCGCCTCGTCGGCTCGCTCGCGAGACACCGGCGCTGCCTCCATGGCGCAGTTGCGCATGCTGCTCAACCAGATGCTTGCCGTTCATCCGGTCTACGACCAGCGGCAACTGTTCTTCCATGACGGCGTGAACCTGCATGCGGTTAGCATCGATGGCGGGATCAAGCTGCCCGGCTGGCAGTCCAGTACTGTGCAGCTTGCCTCGGAAGCTCCCGCCGGGCCGATGCTGCGCACGGTCGCGCTGGCGGATGATGCTGTCTATGCCGTTCTCGCTGACTCGGCCACGCCGATCGTGATCGGCGCCGCGGCGCAGGAGAACTCCGCCATCTTCTGCGTCGACCGCCATACCGGGTCGCTTCGCTGGCGAGTCACTCCCTCCACCCTGGCGCAGAACAATGAGCTGCTCAAGACCGTGCAGTTTGCCTCGCCGCCGCTGATAGCCGAGGACAAGCTGTTCGTCGCGGCACGCGGCGGGCGCAATGCACAGTTCCATGACGTCTACGTTCTGTGCCTCGATCGAAGGGATGGAAGACTGCTCTGGTCCAGCTATGTCGCCAGCGGGCCGAACGTGAACATGATGCTGATGGATGAGATGCCATTCGCCATCGAGAGCGGCCTGCCGCAGCTATCCCTGCACGCCGGGCGGATCATCGTGACCACCAACCTCGGCGCCATCGCCGCACTTGAGACATCCGATGGTACGCCGGCCTGGCTGCATACGTACTCGCGCGTTGACCTGCCACCCGGGCGAATGGTCGGCCGCTTCATCCGTCCTGGCCAGTTGTCCCAGCCGGTCGCCCGCATCTTCGCCGCCTCCCCGGCCGTCGTCACCGGCGGGCTGGTGTTCGCCCTGCCGGTGGATGCGAAAAACATCCTTATCCTCGATGAAGTTACCGGTCGGCCGGTGAAGCAGATCTCCCGCACCTCAGTCGGCAATGCCGATACGCTCATAGGCGTCACCAGGGACACCCTTGTCCTCTCCGGCGAGAAGAGCGCCATCGCCCTCGACTGGAAGCAGGCCAACGAGGATGGCGAGGACCAGTACGACGCCACCCGCTGGCAGATGGAGTTCCCCGCTAATTCGCTGCGCGGCAGGCCATTCCTTACCGCCGATTCGCTGTTTCTCCCGACGGACGACCGCTTGCTCCGCATCGGCACCGACAAGTGGAAGATCGAGCAAACAACTCCGCCATACCCCGATACATGGGATCTGCTCGATGGCCCGGGCAATGTGATCGTCACTGAGGAGCATGTTGTCGTCGCCAGCGCGCGGAAAGTGAGGGTATACACCAATCTCGACACCGCCACGGCCCGGCTGGATCGCGAAGTGGCGGCCGCGCCGGGTTCCATCGAGCCTCTGGTGCAGTATGGTGAACTGCTCTTCGCCGCTGGCAGATATGATGCCTCGCTGGAGAAGTTCCAGGCGGCCTACGCTATCGCCCAGCGCGACAGCTCCCAGGCCGCGGGGCGCGATCGACTCTTCTCCGCCGTACTGAGCTGCGCTCTTCGCCTGGCATCGCAGGACAGCAGCTCACCGCACTGGAAACCGCTGCTGGATGTCGCCCGCGATGTCGCCGGCTCGCCATCCCAGCGCGTGCAGTACCACTTCGGTGCGGCCACCATGTACCTGCGCAACAACGATGGCTCGTCCTCTCTCGCAGAGCTGCAGGCAGTTCTCGATGATCCACAGCAGCGAACCGTCACCTATCGCGATGCTGATGGAACTTCGCGTTCCTCAGCCGAGATCGCACGACGCCAGATCGCGCAGTTGATCGATCGCTACGGAAATACGATCTATCAGCCGGTGGAGCGACAGGCGCGCGCCGCACTGGCAGACGCGCAAGGGGCCCGCGACACGGCCGCCCTGCTGGCGCTGGCGCAACGCTATCCCAACTCGTCGGCCGCGCCGCTGGCTCTTTACACGGCCGGCCAGATCCAGGAATCACAGGGTCGCCTTGCCGAGGCATCCTCCACCTACCGGCAACTGGTGCAGAATCACAAGTCGCACCCCGAGATAGCGTCTTTCATTGAGGCGCTGGCACGCGTGTACGCTTCCATCCCCGGCAAGGCGCAGATAGCCGCCGGCCGGTTGGCGCAGGCGGCTGCCCTCTACAACGATCCGGTCACACGCTCCCCGATCAAGCTGCCCAGCGGCCAGATCATCCAGCCCGGGCCGTTCTCGCGCGTTGCCGATGCCATCCGGTCAGCCTCCGGTGCGCATCAGGTTCGCCCGCTGCCTGATTTCCGCTTGCCAGCCATGGGAGAGTCGCCGTTTGCCGAAAGCATCGAATTACAGATCGCCGCCAGGCGCGTGCTGCCGCATCATCCCGGCACGGAGATCAACTTCCGCAAGGCCGTGGTGCTCACAGTCGAGGGCAGCATCGCGGTTGTCGACAATGAAGGGAACATCGTCGCGACATTTGATGACCCTGCCATCGTGAACACCGATCCCACCGATTGTGCCTGGATCGATGAGAACACGCTGCTGCTTCGCAACGCCAATGAGATGTTCGCGCTGGACATCACCGCCGGCAGGGAAACCTGGCGGGTTGTTCCAGAGCAGTTGCCGGACGCCTCTGAACTGGCCGACCAGAACGCCAATGATGCGGAGGAAGCGGTCGAGCGCGTAGCGGTCGACGGCGATCTGCAGATGCAGGTTCCCGACCAGATGGTCATCATGCAGCGGGCGCAGATTCGCGGCGCGGCATTGATTCGCGGCGGGCGCATCCCCGATGGCATCACTGCGATAAGGATCGTCGCCGGCAAGGTAATCTTCGGCACCAGTACCGGCCGACTCGCCGCTATCGACGCGACAACGGGCAATCTGCTCTGGCAGTTGCGTCCCAAGGACAGCGCCATCGCCAACATTTCATGCAGCGATGACTTCACCGCGGCCAGGGTGATCGGCGCTCGCAAATCGCTGCTGCTGTGCGTGGACAACGACACCGGCCGGCTGATATTCCAGCGCAATTTCACGGACGACCCTCTGCAGAACATCCTCGTCACCAGCGATGGCCAGCTCATCTACACCACCCTTGGCACCATCGCCTCGCGCGACCTTTTCGACCAGGGCGAGAGGGTGATCTTCGAGAATCCTCCGCAGGAACGAGGGATGGAGATCACTCGCTTCCTCGGACAGGAGCGCTTCGATCAGCTTGTGCTTGTCGATAATGTGATCGTCGCCACTACTGACCGGGGCGCGAATGTTCGCATGTTCTCACGCTATACCGGCAAGCAGATCTCTCCCGGCGGCCAGGAGTCGAACTCCGCGGCGGCCAATCTCCAGCGGGTTGGACGAACATCGCGCACCCAACTGGTGGCGGCCGAGCCGTATGTCTACGCCTGCAACCCGCAGTCGATCCGCGCGATAAATGTGCAGAGACGAGAATCGCCGGAGCGCCGCCTGCCGCGTGGCGTGATGAACCTGGCCCAGATCTTCCCCGGCGCCCGACACCTGGTCGCGTTTGAACAGCCACTTCAGGCTGCCAATGAACCCACCGTCTCTGAGCTGACGCTGTTCGCATTCGGCCGCTCCATCGGTACCTCAGGCGAGAGCGGCAGACTCGATCACATGCACACATTCAAGATCGCCTCCGGCATCAACTCCTACCAGTTGATGGAAGGCGGCATCTACCTGGCCACCGGCGACAATCGCCTTATCTACTACAAGGCTAAGTAAGACCGGAGATATTTGCCTCAGTGGCGGCAAGCTAGAGCTGCTCGCTGGTACAAACCGGGAACTGATGTGCGTCTTCCCGGTTTCCCTTGCCTTCCGATTGTGCATGATCGTCGCGGATTCCCTTGCCTCTCGCGCGGAGACCGCCCGCTCCACCTTGAGTGGAACTGGTCAAAGAGGTACCTGGAAGAGTCTTGCCGAGACGAGAAAAAAGCCGGCGGGAACGGATGGGTCTAAGCCCGCTGGCCACTTTGCAGTTGCCCATGCAGGCTCGCCTCCTTCCTGACCTCGTTCCGCCCCGCCGGACCTCCTGTAGTTCATTTCGCGCGAAAGTGCGCCGCTGTCAGTTGCTCTCGGTCGCCGCCGCCGTGGGTTCGCCCAAAGCGCGATGATGCCTGGCAAGGTCATGCTCGCCCAGGCGCTCGTAGCTGACTGCCAGTGCCTGGTGGATCGCCTTATCCTGCGGCATGCTCCCGGCCGCCGCTTCCAGTAGCTTCGTCGCTTCCAGATCCTGTTTCTGTTGGGAAAGGATAAGCCCCATCACCCGCTGGGCGATCGGATTGGTCGGCCGGAGCTGCAGCAGCGCCTCGGCGAGGAACCGGGCAGAGTTCGCGTCGGACCTGTCACCCAGTCCCCACGCGGTCGCCAGGTTGGCCGCCGCCGCCAGCGTCATGTCCGGCCGAAGCGAAAACGCATTCTCCAGCTCCGCGCGCACCCGCGATGGATCGTTTCTGCGGCTGTGGTGCACGCACTGGGCCAGGGCTCGCGCGATCGCCCCTTCCACCGGCATGGTAGCGGGCAGAACGCTGCGGGCCGCGTCATACGTGCTGTTGTCCAGGATCGCTTCCAGCACAAGCTGGTTCTGGGCATCGTAGGTCAATCCGCGATCAATTAGCGCCAGACGCCTCGGCGGATCCAGCGTCGGAGAACTCTTCACCCAGGCGCCGCAGACCTGCGCAACGGCCCTGCGGTAAAGGTCAAGTTGCTCAAGCTTCCAGCCTTCCTCAAGCACCTCCAGACTGCGGGCAAAGTCCTTGAGCATCAGGTATGCCTGGGCACACCTGATGCGAGCGTCACTGTCCTTGGGATTGGACTTCAGCTTACTCAGATAGTGAGTGGCCGCCCGCCTTGCCCACGTCCATGCCGCTTCCTGGTCACCCTGCATGGCAAACTGGCGCGCCGCCGACAGGCTAACCTCCTCCACTGCCTCCCCGCCGTGCGGGAGATGCTTCTTCACCAGGTCCCACTCGCCCGTCTTGGAGTACAGGCCCGCCAGCAGCGC
>JAKORQ010000299.1 GCA_029777755.1 Planctomycetota bacterium | reverse complement strand
GTATCGTCACGCGGAGCTGGGCGACGAGATTCCGGCCGCTCTCTATACTGCGGTGGCCGAGGTGCTGGCGTACGTTTACCAACTGCGTCGGCAGCAGGAATTCGGCGGCCCGTTGCCGCAACCACCGGACCTGTTGCCAGTGCCTGTCGGTCTTGATCCAGGTGAGGTTGCCGCATGAACACCAGCTTCAGTCCGAGGTTGTTGCTGGGCAGCGGCGGCATTCCGGCGATGGCGGTGCCCGTCCTGATCATCTTGATCCTGACGATGATGATCCTGCCGGTGCCGCCGTTCCTGCTCGATCTGCTGTTCACCTTCAATATCGCGCTCTCCATCATCGTGCTGCTGGCCAGCCTGTACACGATGAAGCCGCTCGATTTCGCAGCCTTCCCTACGGTTCTACTGCTGACAACGTTGCTCCGCCTCTCGCTCAACGTTGCCTCGACGCGGGTTGTGTTGCTCCGCGGACATACCGGGCCGGAGGCTGCCGGGAAGGTGATCGAGGCATTCGGCCAGTTTCTTGTCGGCGGGAACTACGCCGTCGGGATGGTCGTGTTCGCTATCCTGGTGGTGATCAATTTTGTGGTGATTACCAAGGGCGCTGGGCGTATCGCCGAGGTCGGCGCACGTTTCACCCTGGATGCGATGCCGGGCAAACAGATGGCAATCGACGCCGATCTCAATGCGGGATTGATCGGTGAGGAAGATGCGCGCCGCCGCCGCAGGGAGATTTCTCAGGAGGCCGAGTACTACGGCGCCATGGATGGCGCCAGCAAGTTCGTGCGCGGTGATGCCGTTGCCGGGATCATCATCCTCCTGGTAAACATCGTTGGTGGCCTTGTCGTCGGTGTGTTGCAGCACGATCTGGATGTGGCCACGGCGGCGAAGTACTACATTCTGCTGAGTATTGGCGATGGCCTGGTGGCGCAGATTCCCGCGTTGCTGATTTCCACCGCCGCAGGCATTGTCGTCAGCCGCGTGGACAGCGATCAGAGCATAGGCGAACAACTGGCCGGGCAGTTGTTCAACAAGTCGCAGGTGCTGGCGATCACTGCGGCGATTCTCGGCGTGATGGGACTGATCCCGGGCATGCCGAATTTCGTCTTTCTGCTGATTGCGGGGCTGCTGGCTGTGGGCGGATACATGATCGCCACGCGGAAGATCGTGCCGGAAGGGCCGGCGCCGGTGGAACAGGTGGCGGCGGGTTCCACCGTCGAGGCGACCTGGAACGACGTCGTTCCGGTAGATACGCTTGGTCTGGAGGTCGGCTACCGGCTGATTCCGCTGGTCGACAAGGCGCAGGACGGCGAGTTGCTCAAGCGCATCAAGGGACTGCGCAAGAAGTTTGCGTTGGATCTCGGCTTTCTGCCGCCGTCGGTACATATCCGCGACAACCTGGAGCTCCGTCCCAGTGCCTACTTGATCACGTTAAAGGGCGTTGAAATGGGTCGTGGGGAGGCCCACCCCGGCATGTACCTCGCCATCAATCCGGGTCACGTAAATACGACCCTGCCCGGTGCTATCACCCGCGACCCGGCGTTCGGGTTGCCGGCAGTGTGGGTCGAGGCGGGAATGCGCGAGCAGGCGCAAACCTTCGGCTACACTGTGGTTGATGCCGGCACGGTGATTGCTACCCACCTTAATCTCGTGATGCAGACGCATGCGTCCGAGTTGCTGGGTCGTCAGGAGACGCAGCAACTGCTCGATTACGTCGGGCGCGACTCGCCCAAGCTGATTGAGGATCTGGTTCCGAAATTGCTGCCGCTCGGGACGTTGCAGAAGGTTTTGCAGCGTCTCCTTGAGGAAGGCGTGCATATCCGTGACATGCGCACCATTATCGAGGTGCTCGCCGAGCACGGCGGACGAATTCAGGAGGCCGGCGAGTTGACCGCACTGGTGCGGGTAGCGCTTGGGCGCGCGATCACGCAGCAGTTGTATCCGGGGACAAACGAACTGCAAGTGATGGCTCTGGAGCCCGGGTTGGAGCGATTGCTGCTGCAGGCGGTGCAATCCAAGACAGGGGATGCAGCAGGCATCGAGCCAGGCTTGGTCGAGACACTGTTGCGCGAGGCGAGTGCAGCGGCCGGGCAGCAGGAGCGACTCG
>JAKORQ010000298.1 GCA_029777755.1 Planctomycetota bacterium | reverse complement strand
GAATCTACTGTCAGTGGTCTTTGCTTTTCCCAGTCACCCCGCCCGTGCATTCCCCACCGTGCATTTGACGCTATAATCCGACACTTTCCTGGAGCACGAAACACGATGACAGACCTGAGCAGCTACGTAGAACAACTGGGCGCCAACGCCCGCAAAGCCGCGTTTGACCTGGCACGCCTGGATGGCGCAACCAAGGTGTCCATCCTGCGGCAGATTGCCAGTGCCATCCGCGCCAATCAGGCCGCCCTTATCGAGGCCAATGCGAAGGACCTCAAGGAAGCGGAGAAAGCCGGTCTGTCGATGGCGCTTATCGCCCGCCTCACGCTCAACGAGAAGCGCGTCAATGCCATGGCCGACGGCGTTGAGCAGATCGCCGGCCAGGTCGACCCGGTCGGCCAGGTGCTCGAGGGCTATGTGCGTCCCAATGGCCTGCGCATCACCCGCATGCGCGTACCGCTGGGAGTGGTGCTGTTCTTCTACGAATCCCGCCCTAACGTGACTTCCGACGCGGCCGCCCTGTGCATCAAGAGCGGCAACGCGGTGATCCTGCGCGGCGGCAAGGAGGCATTCCACTCCAACCAGGCGATCGTCACCATCATTCGCGATGCCCTCAGGTCAGCCGGCGTGAACGAGCACGCCGTGCAGTTCGTCGAGACGACCGATCGAGCGCTGGTTCCCGTGATCCTGAAGCAAGATCGCTACATCGACCTGGTGATCCCGCGCGGCGGCGAGTCGCTCATCCGCGCTGTCGTCAAGGAATCGACAATCCCCGTCCTCAAGCACTTTACCGGCAACTGCCACATTTACATCGACTCGGCGACCGAGGGGATGGAAGAGATGGTCCGCAAGGTCTGCGTCAACGCCAAGACCAGCTACCCTGGCGGCGCGGTCTGCAATGCGGTGGAGCATCTGCTGTTCCACATCGATGCCGCCCCGCGGCTGCTGCCGGCCGTCTGTGAGGACCTGGCAAAGGCCGGGGTGGAGATCCGCGGCGACGAGGCAACCAGGAAGCTGTATCCGTCCGCCAGGCCGGCTACGGATGAGGATTGGGACACCGAGTATCTCTCGCTGGTCGTGGGCGTGAAGGTGGTTGACTCGATCGAGGAAGCGATCGAGCACATCAACCGCCATGGCTCGCACCACACCGATGCCATCCTTACCAGCGACATCCGCAAGGCGGAGCAGTTCACCCGCGATGTGGACTCGGGCAGCGTTATGGTCAACGCCAGCACACGTTTCGCCGACGGCGGCGAGTATGGTCTGGGTGCGGAGATTGGAATCAGCACCGACAAGCTGCACGCACGCGGCCCGATGGGTGCGGCCGACCTCACCACCACCAAGTGGATCGTGACCGGCAACGGCCATTGCCGCTGAGGCGGACAGATCCCGCAAGGTAATCAGCCAAACAGCGTCGGCTCATCGTCGCTCGGCATCGGCTCGATGCACTCCTTGGTGTCATTTGCGGGACTGTTCACCAGCCGGCTCACCGGAGTCTTGGTGAACTCCTGCCCGCTGGGGGCGAGCATTTCCGTCAGGGAAAGAGCGTCGGAGTCGGGCGCCTTCACCCAGCGTATGGCGTCTTCCGGCGTGAGGATCGCCGGCATGCGATGGTGCAGTTCGCGCATGGACTCGCTGGCCGCCGTGGTGATCACGCACGCAGTGCGGATTTCGCCGCCAGCACCGTCGTGGGAGTCTTCCCACAGGCCGGCCATCAGCATCGGTTTTCCATCGGCAAGGGTGATGTAGTACGGCTGCCTGCCGGAAGAGGTCTGCTTCCATTCATAGAACCCGCTGGCGGGGATGATGCAGCGGTGATAGCGCACGGCGGTGCGAAAGGCCGGCCGATGGGCAACCGTCTCCGCCCGGGCATTGATCAGCGGCTTTGCCTGATCCGGCCCGCCTTTTGCCCAGTTGGGTAAAAAACCCCAGATGGCGTGATCCAGCATCCCCCCGCCGAGGTTGGAGAGCATCAGGATTGGCTGCGATGGCGCGATGTTGTAGCGCGGCGCAAACTGCTCCGGCGGCGCAACCCAGGGGAAGAGGGCAATGAAGTCAGCGAGATCCAGTAATGTAAATCGGCCACACACGGTCTGTTAATTATTGATCGGTACCTGAAGCCGGGAAAGCCCCCGAATCGATCGAATCCTCGCCGCATCTCGCCTGGAGGTGCTCAAATTCAGGGGCAGCGGCTTAGCCTGTAGGCCCGGGACTTCGAATTGGCAGAAGTATGCCCCAGTAGCATTCACATTGACCGGCGTCGAGAGGTTAATCGGTTACTTCGTCGCCTTGTGACGTACGTCCTCCGGTTTCTCTGGCTCTGGGTCCGCATGTTTGTCGAGGAGCGCCTCACCTCCCGCGGGCGGAAGACCACCCTCGCCACCTCGGGTGGAACGGACCGATACGCGACTCTCGCTATCCCCTGTACCTGCCCGCGCCGGGCCTGTCGCCTTGCACAACGCGCAGCGTATCGCTAGAAATTCCCCTGTGAAGTTCAATCTCATCGACCGCATTGAAGAGATCTCCGACACGCGAATCGTCGCTATCAAGCAGGTTTCGCTGGCGGAGGAGTATCTTGCGGATCACTTCCCGACATTCCCGGTTCTGCCCGGGGTAATGATGCTGGAGGCTGCCACGCAGGCGGCCGGCTGGCTGCTGCACCACCGCAGCGATTTCGCCTGCTCCATGGCGGTGCTGAAGGAAGCGAGGAACGTTAAGTACGGCCATTTCGTCGCTCCCGGCAATCAGCTTCGCATCGAGGCCGAGCTCAGCAAGACGCTGGAGACCGGCGGCGTATTCAAGATCACGGGAAACGTAGGAGACCGGCAGGCGATCTCAGCAAGAATCGAGATTTCGTACTTCTGTCTCTCCTGGCGGGATCCGGCCATGGAAGAGGTGGACGGCAAACTTCGCGAGCAGAACCGCAGACGCTGGTCGCTGTTGGCCGCAAGTCTTGGTAGAACAACCACCTTGCAAAAGCTTGGCTAACTCTGACAATACCCCTCTGGACAATAGAAGGAGCTTTGCACACAGATGACGCGCGACGAGATCTACGAGAAGGTGAAAGATGTGCTTGTGGACGCCCTCGGGGTGGACGATGAGGACGTGACACTCGATGCCAAGCTGCGTGATGATCTCGGAGCCGAAAGTATCGACTTCCTCGATATCGTCTTCCGCCTGGAGAAGGCCTTCGGTATCAAGATTCCCCGCGGCGAGATGTTCCCTGAGGACATCTTCACCAATCCCGCCTACGTGAAGGATGGCAAGGTCACTCCCGATGGCCTGGCGGAGCTCAAGAAGCGCATGCCGCATGTCGACCTGTCGGCACTGGAAACCGATCCGGATGTGAACAACATCCGCTTCACCGTCACCACGGTGATCAACTACATCGAGAGCAAGCTCAACGAGAACAAGTGATCGGCGGAGGCTTCTTGCGCCCCGTTTTGCCTGATGCGCTGGATCTGGATCGACAAGTTCACCGCCTTTGAGCCGAGAAAGTCGGCCACGGCGATCAAGAACGTATCGCTGGCCGAGGAGCATCTACACGACCTGTATCCGGACTTCCCGATCGTGCCCCACAGCCTGATCATCGAGGGCATGGCGCAGACCGCCGGCATCCTCGTGGGCCAGGCGAACGACTTTGCCGAGAAGGTTATCCTTGCCAAGATCAGCAGGGCCACCTTCCACCGGCTCGTTCGCCCCGGGGAGACGCTCACCTTCAACGCCCGCATCGACCAGATGGCCGAGCACGGGGCCGCGACCTCCGGCACAGTGACGGTCGGCGAAGATCTCGTGGCCGAGATGGAGATCATGTTCAGCCATATTGACCAGAACATGAGCGGCATGCAGTTCCCCGAGCACAACTTCGTCTTCACCGAGCAGTTCGCCAGCCTGCTTAACAGCTACAAGGACTCACTGAAGGTACTCCTCTGAGGGATTCGGAAGCCTGCCTTTGCCTATAGAAGCAAGACCCTTCATGAATTCATAGCTGCAATTCGCAAATTCGCATCCTTCGTGTACCTTGGAAGCCGGCCGGCAGTTCGTATACTCCCTGCCAATCATGGAGAGCACCGAACTGTCGATTGCGGGCGTGAAGCTGATCACCCTCAAACGTTTCGAGGATTCACGCGGTTCATTTTGCGAGGCGTTCCGCGCCAGTTGGCTGAATCACCCCAACCCCTGGGTGCAGTGGAACGTTTCTCGTTCGAAGAAGGGTGTATTGCGCGGTCTGCATATACACCAGCGGCAGACCGACTACTGGCACATCGTCGCCGGCCAGGTGACCGTAGGCCTGGTTGACAATCGCCCCCAGTCTCCCACCTACCGCAAGGCCATCACCGTTCCGCTGCGGGAAGATGCCCCCCAGACCCTGGTCATCCCGCCGGGTATCTTCCACGGTTTTTACGGCGATACCGACGTCGTACTGATGTATCTGCTGGACCAGGAGTATGACCCGACCGATGAGAAAGGCGTCCGTTGGGATGACCCGGAACTGGGCCTGCCGGCCGAGTGGTACTCCAAGCCTTCCCCGGTACTTTCGCCCAGGGATGAAAAGGCGCCCCTGCTGAAAGACTTTAAGTAGCGCAGGAACGAACCAGATCCTGAAACGAACTGGCAGCGGCGACCAGCCGCTGCCATTTTCTTTTGGCGCTCCATTTCTTGCGCCACGTCGGTTTTACGAGTTGGTCAGTTGTGACTCGAGCTGCGCGATCTGGCTGGCGACTTCCTTGTCGGTCTTGATATTGTCGCCAACCGTTCGCACGGCATGCAGGACGGTGGTGTGGTCCCGGCCACCGAAATAGCGGCCGATCTCCTCCAGGGAATACCGCGTGTACTTGCGGGCCAGGAACATGCAGATCTGCCGCGGGAAGGCGATGCTCTTGTGGCGCTTCTTCCCCTGGAGGTCGGCCGGGCGCACATTGTAGAACTTCGTCACGATATCCAGTATCTGCTGGATGGTGATCAGCTTCTGCTCGGGCGTGTCGTTATCCCCGAGGGCGGCCTTGGCCAGCTCCAGGTCGATCTTGCCGCCGTTGAGCATGCCCATGCCCTGCAGCTTGGTGATCGCTCCCTCCAGCTCGCGCGTATTGGTGTCGATCTTCTGGGCAACGTAGCAGACCACATCGTCATTGAGATGCAGCCCGCGGATGCGTGCCTTCTTGTGCAGGATGGCCACGCGCGTCTCGTAGCAGGGCTTGTCGATGCGCGCCACCAGGCCCCAGTTGAAGCGGCTCACCAGCCGCTCCTCCAGCTCGGGAATCTCACTGGGCGGGCAGTCAGCCGAGAGGATGATCTGCTTGTGGTTCTGGTAGAGCGTGTTGAACGTATGGAAGAACTCTTCCTGCGTCCTGTCGCGGCCGGCCAGGAAGTGGATATCGTCGATCACCAGCATGTCCACCTGGCGATAGCGATAGCGGAACTGGTTCATGTCGCCTGACTCGATGGCGCTCATGAACTGGTTGATGAAGCTGTCACAGGACAGGTAGAGAATGCGGGCGTCCCCCTGCCGCTCCAGCACCTTCTGGCAGATCGCCTGCAGCAGGTGCGTCTTGCCCAGCCCCACTCCGCCGTGGATGAATAGCGGGTTGTATGCCTTGCCGGGCTGTTCCGCCACCGCCAGCGACGCGGCGTGGGGCAGCCGATTGCACGGGCCGGTGACGAAATTCTCAAAGACGTAGTCAGGATTGAGCGGGTGCGGCTGATCCCCCTCGTTGAACACACCGCCGGCTGGGATGTTGTCACACACAAACCTGACCGCCACCAGCCGCCCCGTGACGGCCTGCGCCGCCTGCGTGAACGGCTGCTGGCACTGCGTCTGGCAGAAGCTCAACTGGGCCGGCGTCTGCGTCTGGACCTGGATCACGCCGTTGGAGAAGCTGCACGGGACAAGCTGGTCGAACCAGAGGCGATTCAGGCTGGGATGCTGCGACCTGACAGCGTTCAGGATCTTTTCCCACAAGCTAAGATCGATGCCTGCGCCCTCAGGAGTGCGCATCTTCGTCTCTCGCCCAGAGCTCATTGGGGTGCTCAGCATGTCCCTGATTCGATCCTTCCAGCTACCTTACATTAACTAAACATCCCACAGCCGTTCACCTGCTGCGCCGCACGGGCATCGCCGGGAACTTCGCATGAAAACCGCGTGAAATCCGCCGCAGAATCTCCCTTGAGTATCACGACCTGACGTTCGTTGCAACTGCATGGTTGACGAATTGAACACCGCCAGGGTGAGCCAAAAACCGGACACCACAACCTGTCGAGTCTTTCACGAAAATGGCTCTACAAGTGGTGGTCTAGCGTGAAAATTGCTGGGCACTGGAAGTCAGTCCCAGTTCGTGCATGACCTTCTGAAGGTCACTCCAGACCGCACCACGCACCTGCGGTGTGTAGCTGCGCAAAACGTAGGATGGATGATAAGTGGGCATGACCTTGATGCCGTGCCACTCATGCCAGTTGCCGCGCAACTCCCGCATCGGCCGGGTGGAGGAAAGGATGTACTGTGTTGCAGGCAACCCAAGCGTCACGATCACCTTTGGCCGGATGGTCAGAATCTGCTGCACGAGGTATGGCGTGCACGTTCCAACTTCATCCGGCGCTGGGGTGCGATTGCCCGGCGGGCGGCACTTCACGACATTGGCAATGTAAACCTGATCACGCCGCAGCCCCATCGCCGCGATCATCTTGGTTAGCAGTTGCCCTGCTCGCCCGACGAACGGCCGGCCGGTCTCGTCCTCGGTCTCGCCCGGTCCTTCTCCAATGAACATCAGCGAGGCATCGAGGGCGCCTTCCCCAAAGACGGTGTTCTTGCGCTGGACGTGCAGGCGGCACTTGGTGCAGCCTCTAACCTGCTCATTGTTGAGGGCATCCAGGATCCTGGCGCGCTCCTCGATCGGGAGCGAAACCCCGCTGGATACCGAGGGCATCTGCTGCAAGGCGCTTACCGGCGCCGGCCGGGGCGGTACGGATGACATCGCCGGCGGTGGCGGTGCGGGCTGAGGCTCAGTACGTTGCCGCGGGGGAGCGACAGGCCTTGGCGGCACCGCAGCGGCAGCCGGGCGTCGCGGCGGCGCCGGAGCTGATCCCCCGGGTGCCGGAGACGATGCCATCTGCGGCGTGACGGCACGTATCTGAAGAGGAACTTTCCCCCGAACGCTCTCCAACCCCATGGCCCGCTCGGCCTTCAGCAGCATCCACATTCTCGCGGCGTTCACAGGATCCATCGGCGATTCATCCTATTCGCGGCCTACCCATGCGCCAAACCAAGGCCACATACTCAACAAACCCCACGTCGCACGCGTCCGCTCTCATTGACAAGCTCGGCTGGGAGACGTTCCAATGCGGCCGATGAGCGAGCTTGGACTAGAAAAACGCCGAGCCTTTGATTGGCGAACCTTCCTGCAACGGTTTGGCCCGCTCGTGGCGTTGATTATCCTCGTGGCGTACACCGCCTCGGAATCTGAGAGTTTCCTTACCCCAGCAAATATCGCCAACATCCTGCGCCAGAATGCCCCAATCGGGATCTTGGCGCTGGGCATGACGTTCGTGATCATCCTCGGCGGGATCGACCTGTCCGTGGGCTCGCTGGTGGCACTGGCCGGGGGCGTGGGCATCTGGACGATGAACACCGCCTTCGCGGCGGAGAACATCATCCGCCGGGCTGAGCAGATGGCCGGCGACCAATCGATGGCATTCAACGCCGACAGCGCCTTCCGTGTCTGGCTGGCCAAGCAGTTCGTGGGCATGGGGATGGCTGGCGACCCGATGACTGCCCTGCTGCTGGGAAGCTCGCTCATCGTGCTGCTGGGGGCAATCGGCGGGTTACTGAATGGCTTACTGATCTCGCGAGGGCGGCTGGCGCCATTCATCGCCACCTTGGGCACTATGGCGGCCTATCGCTCCATCGCCGTCGCCATGGTGGATGCCGGCGAGTTTCGCCCGGATGCGGGAATCCGACCCTCGGAGATTGCCCCGGGAGCGGACGCGGCCGCGTGGACTTTCCGGTATCTGGGCCAACGGGGGATCAACATCCCCTGGATCGAGGTGCGGGAAGGGGTTCCGCTCCAGATCGGCTACCCGGTGATTGTCTTTTTCGCCCTGATCCTGATCACCTGGATCATCCTCCGTCGCACCCGCTATGGGCGGTATGTCATCGCCATCGGCTGTAATGAACAGGCGGCACGTTACTCGGCCATCAACGTCGAGGGGGTGAAGCTGCTTACCTACCTATTGATGGGCCTGCTTACTGGTATCGCCGCCCTGCTACAGGCTTCGCGGTTCAACAGTGTGGCATCCAGCAGCTCGGGACAGCTTTACGAGCTTGACGCCATCGCGGCCGTGGTGATCGGCGGGACAAGCATGCGCGGCGGTTCCGGAACGATTTTTGGAACTGTAGTGGGCGTGCTGATTCTTGGCGTTATCAGTAATATGCTCAATATGCTTAACATATCACCATACCTGCATGGTCTGGTGAAAGGAGTGATTGTTATAGGTGCGGTTCTGATACAGCGTGGTCGGGCGAACCAATAGGCTAAACTATTGCCATGGCGGCGAACGTTAAGCTTGGCAACCCATGGGATTTACGGTACGATCAGCGGTGCAATGTGACTCCGTGTTCCCGGGCTAGCGAACAATGCCGCTGGGGATCCCCGAAATATCGAAACCCGGGTATCAGAGGGGTTATGATTGCGTAGACTTGGCTGGCGGTAGGCACCGTAGCCAGGCACCAGGTTCTGGTGTTTGAGTAGTTAAGTGAAAACTTCATGGCGGCACTCCCCACCAAGCTGCTGAATTATGACGTGCTCGAATGCCTGGGCGAAGGCGCTCGAAGCACCATCTACCGCGTACTGGATCCGACCACCCAGCGAATCTTCGCCCTTAAGCACGTGGTACGCTCCATCCAGAAGGACATCCGCTTCATCGAGCAGATGGAGACGGAGTTCGAGATCAGCCGGCAGTTCAACCACCCCAACCTGCGGCGCACCTACGACCTGAAGATCAACAGGAAGATGATGCTGAAGATCGCCGAGGCGTTCCTGTTGATGGAGTATGTCGAGGGGCACACCCTCGATATCCGCCCCCCGCGTTCGGTCCTGGACACAATTGAGACGTTCCTCCAGGTGGCGCAAGGTCTTAAGGCAATGCACACCATGGGCTACGTCCACTGCGACATGAAGCCCAACAACGTCCTGCGCAATGACGCGGGCGTGGTGAAGGTGATCGATTTCGGGCAGAGCTGCCCCATTGGCACCGTCAAGGAGCGCATCCAGGGCACGCCCGACTTCATCGCCCCCGAGCAGGTCAACCGTAAGCCCGTGACCGTACAGACGGACGTGTACAATCTCGGGGCCACCATCTACTGCTGCCTGACGGCTATGCACGTTCCCACCGTTTACACGGTCACCAAAAAGGGTGAGAACAGCTTCCTGCTGGAGAATCGCATCGACACGCCGCAGCAACTCAATCCCAAGGTGCCGCTGCCGCTGTCTAACCTGGTGATGGACTGCATCTCGGTCAGGCCACAGAAGCGGCCGGCCGACATGGATGCGGTCATCACCCGCCTGGAGCTGGCGCGGCACACCCTCCAGAAGCCGCAGATATCGCCTGATCTCTTGGCAGACGACTCCAACTGCCCGCTGGATGACACCCGCGTGAATATGTGATGTCCCCAACTGGCTACGGCTAGAGCCGCTCTACTGCAAGCGCAGCGGCTTGTCCTCAAGCCCCGGGAGTTCAGATCGACGGAAGTCTGCCCACAGGATGCACGTTGACCGGTACCGAGATATCAACATTGGGAACCTTGTCGCTTCGTGGTGAGGAAGGGATGTACATCGTCTGATTTCCCTGGCTCTGATCGTGCACGTACGTCGAGGATCACCTTACCTCCCGCGGGCGGAGACCGCCCGATCCACTCTGGGTAGATCGGCTGAAACCTAACCCGAATTGGATGCGCATTTGACCGCCATCGAGAGGCTATCGCTTACTTCCGGTTTCCCTGCCTCTGCTACCAAGTTCTTTCATACAGAGCATCTGCGCGCAAACACAAGCACCCGACCGATTGGTCGGGTGCGAGCAGATCGTTCGTTTGGCCTACGGGATCAGGCGTTGATAGCGGTGACCCTGACCTGCGTGTAGTGCTGGCGATGGCCCTGCTTCTTGTGGTAGCCCTTGCGCCGCTTGTACTTCTGGATGACGATCTTGTCGCCGGCAACTTCGCCGACCACCTCGGCCGTGACCGTTGCACCCTGCACAACGGGCTGGCCGATCTTCGGCTCGCCCTCGCCACCTACCAACAGCACGCGCTCAAGAGTGATGGTCTTCTCACCCTCGGCGACCTTGCGGTCAATCAGGAGCAGATCGCCCGTGGTGACCTTGTACTGTTTTCCGCCTTCTTCAACAATCGCGTACATTGTTTTGCTTTCTCCTCGGTCGCCCGCGCGTTGGCGGCAGGCTCAATCAGGCTCAATCTCGTAAAGAGTGGCAGATTGTCTTTGCATCTGTCGTGTTGTCAAGCCTTGCAAAAAAGAGGATTTGGTGGCAGAATGCCGCCCATCGTTGAGCAAGCCGCTACCGCCTGCCCAACGTAAGATAGAAATAGTGAGCTAACAAACAGCTTGGGGATTGGTGTAACGGTAGCACAGCAGACTCTGGATCTGCTTGTCTAGGTTCGAATCCTAGATCCCCAGCTTAAAGCCCCGCGGCAACAACTGCGGGGCTTTTCTTTTTCGGATCATTCAAGTAGATCTTCCATACATCAGGCTGCCCCGGGGGAAGGTCAGGTGAGGCGCTGTAGCACAGCATTTACAACTGTCTCATGGGCCTGCTGCACGCTGTAGCCGTCCAGTTTCAGCCCGGCCGCGCGGGCGTGGCCGCCGCCGCCGAACTGCTCGGCCAGCTTTGACACGTCGATAGCTCCCTTGCTCCGCAGGCTCACGCGCACCGGGCCGAAGTCGACCGGCTCGGTAATCAAAACAGAGGCCTGCACCTCCTCGATTTGCAGCGGGATGTTTATCAGGTTCTCCGTGTCGGGTACCCCGGCGCCGGTATCGATGAAGTCCTGCTTGGTGATGGTCATGACAGCCAGACGCCCTGCCCCCAGGAGTTCCAGGGACTGCATCGCCCGGGTCTGCAGGCGTACCCGTTCAGGCCGCTCGGACAGATAGATCCGCTTGTACATGGCGTCCATGTCGACGCCCCTTTCCAGGAGCATGGCCGCCAGGCGAAACGTGTATGGCCGGGTATTGGAGAACTGGAACCAGCCGGTGTCAGTGGTGATTGCCACGAACAGGGCGGTGGCAATTTGCGGATCCAACGGCACTCGCCACTCTTCCAGCAGTTCAAAGACGACCTCGCCGGCCGCCGCCGCTTCCGTAACCACCAGCTTGTGATCGGCCCAATCCTGCTGCGTGAGATGATGGTCTATGACGAGCTTCCTCTTCGGCAGTTCGCTCGAGCGCTCTTCCAGTCCCGGGAGCTGCGACCATGTGCCGGTATCGACCACCAGAAGTGTATCGTACCGGGAGAGATCCAAATCGGCGGGAAACCCCTTCTCCGCGTCGAAATACTCAATGCCAAGTTGGTCGCGGAGGAAGGCGTACTTGCTCGGCCAGTGGCTCAGCAGCAGCGCATCGCAGGCGATATTCTTCTTGCGCATCGCCAGGACCAGTGCGGAAAGGCTGCCGAGGGCATCGCCGTCCGGCCGAACATGTGTGGTGACTATTACCCGCCTCGAGGCTTCGAGGGCGGCCACAATCTCCTGGTACTCATCTCTCATCGGGCTAAGACAGTATTCGCCGAGGCATAGTCCATCAACCCGAAGAGCATCAGGACATTACCGGTATTCGCAGGTCGCGCTTTACCAGATCCTGGCAGACCTCAAGGTCGCTTCGCATCTTCTGCTTGAGCTGTTCAACGCCGCTGAACTTGACCTGGTCACGCACGAAATGGGTAATCTCGAGGTCGAGAGTCTGCCCATACAGGTCGCCATCAAAGCCGATGAGATGCGCCTCGACCTGGCGTTTGTTTCCCTCAAAGGTTGGCATGGTGCCGATGCTGATGCCGCAGGTGTAGGTCACGCCATCGACTGCGCAGCGGCCGGCGTACACGCCGTCGGCCGGGATAATTTGGTCGATGTTGTCGAAGTTGGCAGTCGGGAAGCCCAGCAATCT
>JAKORQ010000030.1 GCA_029777755.1 Planctomycetota bacterium | reverse complement strand
CTTCGTGCGCGACCTGCCGCACAAGCTGGTTGCCAGCTTCAAGGCAACGCTGGAGGAGGCGGTCAATGCCGACCTGCTGTTGCACGTGCTGGACGTCGGCCATCCACACGCCGAGCAGCAGTATCGCAGCGTGCACCAGGTGCTGGAGGAGATCGGGGCCAAGGATAAACCTGAGCTGTTGCTGCTCAACAAGATCGACACCGATGAGGGCCGCCAGCAGTATCCCGTCTGGCGGGCGCTCTACCCGGACGCCATTCCGATCAGCGCCAAGACCGGCGAAGGGATCGCCCAGATGCACGAGGCCGTCTACCGCCATCTGCGCGGCCAGCAGGTGAAGGTGAAGCTGGAAGTCCCCAACAGCAACGGCAAGCTGCTGGCCTTCCTTGAGAGCCAGTGCCGCATCGAGACGCGCGATTTCATCGATGACAAGGTGCAGCTCAGCGCCGTGGTGGGCAAGAACTTCCTGCGCGACCTGGCGAATAACGAGGATGTGACCATCCTCTCCTCGCAGAGCGCCGATGATCAATAAAACGCGTTGCCTGGAGAGATCCCACCCAAAGTGGAGCGGGACCATCGATGGAGGCACGAAGGAAGCGCAGCAGTGACGAAGCCACTACGCAGGCGTTGACCTCTCGATGCCGATCAACGTGCATTCATCTCGTGTAGACGTCTGCCGATTCGAAGTCCCACGGTTTGAGGACAAGCCGCTTCATTGTTTGTAGAGCAGTTCCGTCGGGACTGCGGGAGGCAAGGTCATCCTTGACGAGGATACGCTTCACAAGCCAGGGCATTCAGTGGCCCCGTCGTTCTCCGTCGTTTCGTCTTTGCGCCGTGGCGATGGCCGATCGGAGTATGTACCGACATTGCGGGCGAGGACACCCGCGCGATCATACGGGTGCGAAGGGACGGCCGGCGTCCCTTTCGCGCGTGCTCTAGAAGGTTGTGACGTCATCGAGCACCTGCGCCTCCCGGCCATCCGGCAGATCGATGCGGAAGCGCAGGTTCTTCAGGCTGAGCCCATCGACATGACGGGCGTACAGGCCATATGCGGGCAGGCTGCTGCCCAGCGCCCGCGGCTCCGGCCGGCCAGCGCCCAGTTCGCGAATGTCCTCAATCCTCCCATGGTACTTCTCTCCGCCGCCGGCCAGGAGCATGTCCACGTCACAGATGGAGACATTCTCAATCTTCCCATCGCGCGAGCCGACGATGATGAACGCCGAGCGTCGATCGCTCCTGCGCGTGGTGTGCATCTGCACGCCGGAGAAATGAACTCCCCGCATCGCCCCCATGGGAGGAATGCCTGACGGGGCCGAGACGCAGCAGTGGTGCCGATTTAGGCTGACGAACGCCGCACGCTGCACCTCGCGCATCACCAGGTTGCTGAGGCGAATGTTCTCGATGATGCCGCCCTCGGTCACCTGCACGCTGATGGCCGACTCGTCGATGTCATGGAAGACGCAGTTGTTCACCGCCAGGTTACGGATCGTGCCAACGGAGATCATCCCCACCCGCAGGCCGCTGTTCTTGGCCGATAGAACTACATTGCTGATGGCAATGTGCTCGGCAACGTGATCCGTCCGGGATGCGTGGATGCAGATGGCGTCCCTGCCTGATTCGACGATGCCGCCGCTGATGCGGACATCACGACAGCCGTCGATCACCAGGCCATCACCGTCGGCCGCCTCCTGGTTATGCACGCGAACGTTGTCGATGCAGACGTCCTGGCTGTAGAGGATCGCCGCCGACGTCGAGGCGGCGTTAGTGAGCCGCACATCGCGGATCAGGACATCCTGGCAATCGACCATGCGGATGAGCATCGGGCGCGGGCCATCCGTGCCGACGAACATGGGATACTGGCCATCTATCCGTCCTCGGCCAGTGATGCCGATGCGGGCCGCACCGCAAGCGAAGATGAGGCAGCGGTCCTGCGCCTGCTCGCCAACGTACATGCTGCGGTGAACGTCACTGCTGTAGCTGGAGGGGTTGCCGCTGCCGCAGAGGATCGCGCCGCTGGACAGCTCAAGCGTAACGCCGGTTCGCAGTTGGATGGTGCCGGTGAGGAAGCGCCCGTTGGGGATGCACACCTCGCCGCCGCCAGACTTGGCGCACTGGTCGATGGCCGACTGGATGGCGGCCGTGCAGTCCGCGTTCTCCTTCGCCCCAAAACTGCTTATGTCCACACGCATGGGTCGGTTCTTGTTGTAGTTCTCGCTCCCGTCGGGGAACGCCCGCGTAGTGTATTCACAGGAACCGAAAAGAGGAACGAAGCAGGATCACCTGGATAGAGAATGCGACACGCGCGTCGATAAGCTGCGCTGATGAGCCGGTCCACCCTGGCCGCAAGTCACGCAAGACCGCGGCTCGTCAGCGCACCGTACGCGCCAAAACTGCAAATCGGCAATCGCAAATCGAAAATCCTACAGCGTTCCCTTGGTGCTGGGGATCTGGTCATTGCGGGGATCGATGCTCAGCGCCTGGCGCAATGCCTTGGCTGTCGCCTTGAAAATGGCCTCGGCGATATGGTGGTTGTTCGTGCCGTATGGAACCGTGATGTGCAGGTTCATCCGCGCAGCGTTGGCCAGTGCCTTGAAGAACTCCTCCACCAGTTCCGTGGGGAAGCTCCCGATCAGTTCTCCCCTGAACGGGACATTGAACACGATCGCCGCCCGGCCGGAGAAATCCAGCGCCACCTGCGCCAGGCTCTCGTCCATGGGGACGATCGCCCAGCCGTAGCGATATATACCGCGTTTGTCCCCCAGCGCCTTCTCCAGCGCCTGCCCCAACACGATGCCCACATCCTCAACGGTGTGGTGCGCATCGACATGCAGATCTCCTGTGGCATTGACGGTCAGGTCGATCAGGCTGTGCCGCGTCAGCAGGTCGAGCATGTGATCAAAGAAGCCGACACCGGTCTTTATCTCACTCTTGCCGCTACCGTCGAGATTCAGCGACAACTCGATCTGCGTTTCCTTCGTGCTCCGAGAGATACTGGCAGTGCGGTTTGGCATATCGCCTCACATGATACATGCGCATCTGGCCGATGGCGAATTACTTCCACTCGCGCAGGAGCTTGAGCAGCACATCATTCTCCTCGGTCGTGCCGATGCTGATGCGCACCTTGTCGCGCTGACCGGGCTTGTCGAAGTGCCGCACCAGCACTCCCCTGCTCTTGAGGAACTCGTAGCACTCCTTACCTCTTCCGCCCGGCGGCATGGCGAACAGGAAGTTGGTGTGGCTGGGGATGACCTGCCAGCCCATTTTCGTCAGCTCATCGGCCAGGCGCGAGCGCTGAGCCTTTACGTGCTCCCATGTCTTGCGGGCATACTCCTGGTCCTCGATGGCCGCGGTGGCCGCCGCGATGGAGATGGCGTCGCAGGGATAGCTGTCCTTGACCTTGTTCATCTCGGCGATCACCTGCGGCTGCGCCACGGCGAAGCCGAACCTCAGCCCCGCCAGCGAGTATGCCTTGGAAAGCGTGCGACAGACGATCACATTCTCATGCCTGCGCACCAGCTCCAGGCAATTTGCCTCCGCAAAATCGGCGTACGCCTCATCCACCAGCACCGCGCCATCAAAGCGGCTCGCCAGATCACCAATCACTCCAGGTTCAACCAGCGTGCCGGTGGGCGCATTGGGATTGGCGAGAAATATCGCCTTCGCCCCGCTGGCCAGCAGGCCCTCGATGGGCAAGCGCCAGTTATCCTCCCACGGCACCGGCTTTACTGACACATCGTTGATCCCGGCCAGAACCGGGTACAGTGAGTATGTCGGGTCGGGATACGCGAGAACATCCCCCGGCGCGCAGAAGGTCAGCAGGGCAAACGCCAGCACGTCATCGGAACCGTTGCCGGTGATGATCCAGTCCGGCTTGAACCCCAGCACCTTGCCGGCGGCCGCACAGAAGCTGCGGCTCATGGGATCAGGGTAGCGGCGCAGATGCTCGCCGGGCACCTTCGCAATTGCCTCCATCACCTTCGGACTGGGAGGAAAGGGATTCTCGTTGGTATTGAGCTTGATGATGCGCGTGCCGGGCGCCGGCTGCTCGCCGGGCGCGTAACCTGCCATCTTCTGGATCGTCGAACGGACAAACTTCGGTGCCATGGGCGGCGATTATATGATTCCGCCCGCAGACCGCGAATCGCACGCCTCACGTCGCGAGCCACCTCTGCAGGCACGGCCATTGCAACCAGCGCGCTGCATCGTGGAAAGACGGGCGTTGGCCAACAACATGACGTACTGCGCGCCCATTGGACGAAATCAGCCGGACACATAGACGCGGCAGGAGGAGTGATGACGAGTCTCTTCGTCCCGTTCTGGCGGGAATATGGGAAGCACCTCAACGGAATCGTCGCCCGGGCCATCGACGAGCGCAAGCCGGCAGCGTACGTGCGCTGGTTCCCCGACGCCGAATCACTTGAGCCATATGTTTCCGCATGGGATGAACTGGCGGAAAACGCCAGCGAACCAAACGTGTTCCTGGAGAGCTGGTACCTGCTGCCAGCCATGCGGCTGTTGCGGGAAAACGCAAACCTGATGGTTGCACTGGTTTTCGCCAGGAATGGCAATGCCAACGCTGAACAGCTCATTGGCGTGCTTCCACTGGAAAAGGTGCGAACGTCGGCCGGCATCAATGTGCTGAGGTTCTGGAAACACCCCCACTGCTTCCTGTGCACTCCGCTGATACTGGCCGGATTCGAGGCTGCGTTCTGGGAGGCAGTCCTGCGCGAGCTGGACGAGCAACGCTGGGAAATGCTGCTGCAGCTACCCAGCATGTCGGTGGATGGCGCGGTGTTCGAGGCGCTCAATCGCCAGATGGTCGCACAGGAAAGGCTCTCCGACATCACCGGGGTGTATGCCCGCGCCGTGCTGATGCTGCACCCCGCATCTGATGAGTATCACGATCCTGACAGCTCGGTCACCCGGGATTTCGCGAAAAGGCGCCGCCGGCTGGAGCGACTGGGTGAAGTCAGCACCCATTCACTGGAGGATGGAGACGATCCTGCCCGCTGGCTGGCCAACTTCCTGCACCTGGAGCAGAAAGGTTGGAAAGGCGCAGCGCAGACGGCGATCAATTGCAATGTCGCCCAGCGACAGTTCGTAGAGGAGATCATCGCCGCCGCCCACGAGCGCAACCGCCTTTCCATCATTGAGTTGCGCATTGACGATGAGGTGATCGCCACCCAGGTCAACCTGCTGGGCACCCAGGATTCGGCATTCGCCTACAAGGTGGCGTATGACGAGGACTATGCCAGCTACTCGCCGGGCATGCTGCTGGAGGCCGAGGCCATCCGCATCGTGCATCAACAAAGAAGATTCCGCTGGATGGATTGCTGCTGCGCATTTGGCAACACCACCATGAACAGGCTATGGAAAGAGCGGCGCGCCCTTGCGAGCGTGATGCTGCCAGCCCGGCGAATGGTGCCGGAACTGGTCGCCTCACTCATACCAATGATGCGATATGCGCGCAGGATCCTCCGCCGAACCGCAACTAAGGCCCATTGCGTAGGACTTTGTGCTTTATCCCCAGCGGAAAACGCCCTTGCCTGCTGCGTATAGGTACGCCACCAGCAGGATGGCAACGAACACGAGAATCTCGGCCATCAGCAGCGCCTTGATGGCGCCGGAGGCGGCCGGGAACAGCGTGGCCCAGGGATAGAGGAAGACAATTTCAACGTCGAACACCACGAAGATCATCGCCACCACATAGAAGCGGGCGTTGAACCGGCGGCGGGTATCCTGCACCGGGACCATGCCGCTCTCGTAGATGCCTTCCTTGGTGGGGTCGGTATGACGAGGACCAATCAGCAGGCTCGCTACAAGCGTGCTTCCGGCAAACAGCAGCCCGATTACGATCAGGATGACCACCGGCAGCCAGGAGGTCTCCGGCTGCATCACAGTTGCGACGTTGTTCAAGAACATAGCTGACGCAATTAAAGGCGAATCGCCCGCCAATTGCAACGCGCGGCAAGCTCATCGCTCCCGGGACTAATCACACTCAAGTGTCCGCTATCTATGCCGTTGCATCACAGATACCTGGAAGATTTTTGTTAATCTGGGAAAGTTCACCCTTCTTTTTTGTTGTTTTGAGCGAGCTGGGCAGTTACTCTATTGCCTGCGTAACGTAAAACGATTTTTCAAGCAGGCCTGGCATGCACTCCCCGTCCGTGCTGGGCCTGCACCTTTTTTGGCGTTACCCAGTCGTTCTGGTGCGCAAACGCTCGATGTCACGACTTCGACGCTTTGTCGAACCGCCCGATGCGCGCCTGTTACGGCGTCCTGCCCCGTCTCGCGCGTTTTCACACCGCCTGGTGCCACTGACCCAAATCAAACATCCCACCATTTGCCGGGGATGATTTCATCGAGACGGAACTGGCGATGCTCCGGCGGCAGTGAGTTGAGCAGTTCCTGTGCCTTCTTGCCGATCGACTGAGCGCACAGCTCGATGTTGCGCTGCCCCAGCTTGGCGGAGGCATGCAGGCGCGGATCGTCGCCCCCGATGCCGTCCGGCGGCTTCATGCGGGGAGCCAGCGGCTTGTCGCCCAGCGCCTTCAGGTCGACCAGCTCGGGATAGAGGAACATCATGTTTGATGTCTCCCACTTGGCGGCATGGTCGGTGCCGGAATCCGAGTCCTGCGTCAGGCTAACCTCCCACAGCCCCGCCCCGGCCACGGTGCCGTCGGCGGTGACTTCCTTCAGGGCCTCCTCGATCATCAGGATCTGCTCCTTGATGTTGTGGCCGGAGACGCCGATGATCACGCGGAAGCCGGTTTTCTTGAGGGACATGAACAGGTTTCGCAGCAGCGGAACCGCCACATCAAGCTCCCGCTGCGCCAGTTTGCCATTGTTCCATAATGCCCACGGGTAGTAGATGGGAGGATAGACGACGCCGCCGAACATCTGGGCCGTCTTCACGAGCACGGCATGCGCCTTCAGGGCGTCATTGCCCAAGGGCAGGTGCTTGCCGTGCCACTCGATCAGGCCAAAAGGCACATACACCACCGGGAACGCTTTGGCCGCCGCCTCAAGCTGGTCGGGGCGCATGAACTGCATCTGCACCGATGTCGGCAAATCCCTGGTCATATCTGTCGCTTCCTTCCCTTGCGGAGCCTCCTCGATGAGTTGACCCAGCAACCTTGGCATGGGCAACAGTGCTGCCGTCGCCGCAAACCGCAGGAGATCCCTTCGTGCCAGCGCCATGCGAATGCTCCTTTTCGCCTGTGCTGGACACCGTACTTCGTGGCCACGCAGCCAGCAATACGATATCCACGCTGGTCGGGTAGTTTCTCGCGTCCGCAGCGCACAAAAGAACGGCCGCCGACCAGACTGGCCGGCGGCCGTAAGCTACGAGAAAACACCGGTGTGCATTACTGGCTGAGCACCGCCTTGCCCCAGTAGGTGCGGTCGCCGGAATTGCGGTTGGTGCCATTCCACATGATCTGGCGCAACCGCCGCGAGCCATCGGCGCTGTCATCCACGCCCAGGTCGAAGCGGAAGGTCACTCCCTCTCGCGGAGTGATGTTCAGCGCCTGCCAGGGAATGGCTGCCTGGATCGTGTAGCCGCCCTCGGAGGGGGTGACAAACACGTTGATCTTCGTCTGCTCGGGGGCGTTGCGCAGGTAGAACATCTTGTCCGGCTCGCCCTCGGCCGACGCCTTCAGCAGCACCTGGCGATCGGTGAACAGCAGCGCTCCGCCTTCGTCCACCTTCTCGCCGCCGATGAACAGCTCCACCGCGTCGCCCGACCAGATGCGCTCAGGCGTGTTTGTGTTCTGCATCGGCGTGTCGTCGATGACGTTCACATTGACGTACAGATGCTGCTCATCCCAGCAGGTCTTGAAGGCTGCCTCCAGCACACCGGCGCTGGAACCATCCACCAGGCGCTTGCCGGAGATCACCTCCGCCGGGATGCCCGGCCAGTTGCGCATCGTGCCATCAAGGGTGATGGTGCCGTTGGCGCGGGTGATCTTCAGCATCTTGGCGCCGGCCGGCCGCTGGCTGAAGCGCGGATCGTCGTAGACGAACGGCTCAGCTTTGCCCAGCAGCACGTCGTAGATGCGGTTGTTGGTCTTCGCCATCTCCTCGACCATGGGCTTGTGGGGACGGTCGACCACACTGAACAGGCCGGTGTTGCCGTTCTCGCCGTTGTACTTGCTGAACCAGTTGCCGGTGACTGACTGGTCCACCAGCGTAAACCACTCAACACCGACGATGAATCCCAGCGAGGCCGCCTGCTCGACGTAGTTGCGATAGCCCAGACCGCGCTCCAGCTGGCTGTTCACATCCTTCACACCGCCAGGCAGACCGGTGTCCTTCATCGAGTTGTAGTAGAACTCGCTGAGGATCATCGGCTTGCCGGTCCAGTTGTAGATGCGCTGGAGGAAATCCTTGTCCAGGTAATAGGTGTAGTAGTTGAAGGAGATCACATCCATGTACTTGCCCATCAGCCGGCACAGCGCCTCGTTGTTGATGGTGCCGGACTG
>JAKORQ010000297.1 GCA_029777755.1 Planctomycetota bacterium | reverse complement strand
CTGCGATACCCGTGTCGCCGCGACGGTCGAAGGTGCCGAACCCGATGGCGGGAATATTGTATTTGTTGGTCAAAGACTTGCCTCCCTCAACCCGGTTCGGCGCTGACATGCGCCGACCGGATGAACACCCCTTGTTACCCTCCCGGGCAGGATGCGCCACAGATTCCCTGTTGACGCATCCCGTCGCTTGGTCTTAGTTTAACGATAATACAAGCGCTGGCGACATGCTAGCGGCAATAACCAGCGGCGACGCAGCCGATGGCAGGGCAGGCCGATAGACCGGACATACCGGCAGGCCGACAGGAGGACGTTCCGCGGGTGGGGACCCCTGGAACGGAAAGGGAGGAGCATGGTCATTCGGTGGAGCCGATGGTCGCCCCAGCTTGCGCTCGTTCCGGCGCTGGCGATCACGATGATCGCGTTTGTCGGCGCGATCATCTGGACGATCTTTCTCTCGTTCACCCGCTCGCGGCGCTTCCCCGAATATCTCATCGACTGGTCCGACTGGGGCCGTCAGTACGAGCGGCTGTTCAAGGATGACGGCTGGGCGATCGCGCTGCAGAACCTGCTGATCCTCGGGGCGGGCTCGTTCCTCGCCATCGTCTTCGGCTTCATCCTCGCGGCGCTGATCGATCGCGAAAAGCGCGGCGAAGGCCTGTTCCGCACCATCTTCCTCTATCCGCTCGCCGTGTCGCTGATCGTGACGGGCGTCGCCTGGCGCTGGATGTTCAACCCGAGCTTCGGCCTGCAGAATTTCTTCCACTCGATCGGGCTCACCTGGATCGACTTCAACTGGCTCGCCTCGGCCGATACCGCCATGTACGGCATCATCCTCGCCTCGGTGTGGCAGGGCTCGGGCTTCTACATGGCCCTGATGCTGTCGGGCCTGAAGTCGATCAACACCGAAATCTGGAGCGCCGCCCGCCTCGATGGCGTCAGCGTCTGGCGGCTCTATTTCGAGATCATCATCCCGATGATGAAGTTCACATTCCTGACCTGCGCTATCCTGCTCTCGCTGGGCGTGGTGAAGGCCTATGACATCGTCGTCGCCATGACCAATGGCGGCCCCGGCCAGAGCACCTGGGTGCCGGCGTACTTCACCATCAACGCCTACTGGGCCAAGTCCAACCTCGGCTACGCCTCGGCAGCTGCCGTGATCATGCTGCTGATCACCGCCGCGATCTTCCTGCCGCTGGTGCTGCTCACCGCCTGGCGCGAACGGGCGCGGGAGGCGCGGGCCTGATGACCACTCTCGACCGTACCATGAGCGCCAGCATGAACGCTGACATCGTTGTCGACCGCGCCCCGCTCTTCCCGCGTGCGAAGAAGGGCATCTCGGGCCGCTCGATCGCCATCATCATCTTCCTGTCGATCTGCGCGCTGTTCTTCTGCGTGCCGCTCTACATCATCGTCACAACGTCGTTCAAAACGATGGACCAGATCCGGCAGGGCGACATCTTCTCGCTGCCCATGCCCTTCACCTTCGATGCCTGGTGGAACGCCTGGGACAATGCCTGCTCGGGCATCAACTGCTCGGGCCTCAAGGTCGGGTTCTGGAACTCGATGGCCATCCTCTTTCCCTCGCTGATCCTCAGCCTGGGCCTGAGCTCGGTCACCGGCTACGCGCTGGCGCTGTGGAACGTGAAATGGGCGAACACCTTCCTGTTCGTCCTCTTCATGTGCGCCTTCGTGCCGTTCCAGATCATCATGATCCCGCTGATCATCCTGACCGGACGCGGCGTGCCGATCGATATCTTCGGCTTCCAGTTCTTCGCCGGGCTCAACGTCTACGGCACGGTGTGGGGTATCGCGGTGGTGCACGCCATCCTGTCGATGCCGATCCTGACGCTGATTTTCCGCAACTACTACAAGGGCATCCCCACCGAGATCATGTCGGCGGCGCTGATGGACTCGGGGAGTTTCTGGAAGATCTTCATCGAGATCATCCTGCCCATGAGCGCCAACATCCTCATCGTGGTGCTGATCCTCCAGATCACCTCGATCTGGAACGACTTCCTGCTCGGGCTGACCTTCGGCGGGCTCGGGACGCAGCCGATGAGCGTGGTGCTGGCCAACGTGGTGATCACCACCACGGGCGAAGCCTCCTACAACGAGAACATGGCCGCGGCGCTGCTCACGGCGATCCCGCCTCTCTTCATCTACTTCGTGCTCGGCAAGTTCTTCGTCCAGGGCATCACCGCAGGCGCGATCAAGGGGTAATTGATGCCAAGCGTCGTTTTCGAAGACATCATCAAGACCTACGGCAGGCTGACGGTTCTCAAAAACCTTGACCTTGCCATCGATGATGGCGAGTTCCTGGTGCTGCTCGGCCCCTCCGGTTGCGGCAAGACCACGCTGCTCAACCTCCTCGCCGGCCTGCTCGATGTCACCGCCGGGCGGATTTCCATCGGCAACCGTGACGTCACCGACCTCGATCCCAAGGATCGCGGCCTCGCCATGGTGTTCCAGAGCTATGCGCTCT
>JAKORQ010000296.1 GCA_029777755.1 Planctomycetota bacterium | reverse complement strand
CTATAGCCAGCATCGTTCCCAGGGCAGTCGCCACCAGCGTCGAGACAACCGCAAGGATCAGGGAGTTGACGGCGGCCGCCACCAGTTCCTCTTTCTGGAACATGTTGACATACGCGTCGAGCGTGAACCCCTGCCAGGTATATCCGCGACGGTTGGCATTGAACGAGAAGACCGCCACCGCCAGCATGGGTACATACATCAGCGCAATGGTGGCGATTGCCAGGCTGCTCAGCAGTGGATTGAATTTAAACTTCATCCCACCACCTCCGACTTCGTCCAGTAGCGCCGAAATGCCATCAGCACGACCAGCGTGCAGAGCATGAGCACCATGCTTGTCATCGATCCGGAAGGTATGTCACGGGCGGTGATGAAGCTCTGCTCGATCTTGTTGCCGATCAGCATGAATTTGCGCAACCCGAGGATGTCGGAGACCACGAATGTCCCCATAGCCGGGATGAATGTCAGGATCACCGCGGCCGCCAGTCCCGGCGTGGTCTGTGGCAGGATCGCGTGGCGGAACAGACGCCACCTGCCGGAGTACAGATCCTGCGCGGCTTCCACCAGTGACCAGTCCAGCCGCTCGGCATTGGTATAGATCGGCAGCACCGAGAACGGCAGAAAGCCGGCCACCATGCCCACGAAAATCGCCGGCCAGCCGGGATACAGTGACTCGCCCTCGCCAATCAGCCCCAGCCAGACTGCCAGTTTCGCAATCGGCAACTGGTTCATCAGCAGCAGTTGCCAGCCGTACGTTCGGATGACAAGGTTTGTGCACAGGGGAACCATGATCAGCGCCAGCAGCAGGTAGCGCGTGCCCTGCCTGCGGGTCGCAATGAAGAACGCCAGCGGATACGCCAGCAGCAGGCACAGGATGGTCGTGACAGCCGCCATGAAGATGCTCATCCCGATGATGCGCAACATGGCCGACGACCACCCGAAGCTGGAATAGCCCAGCAGGCTCCAGAAGTTCCGCAGGCTGAATGTCCAGTCGATGTCGCCGCCCAGGGCACTGCGCTGGGCAAAAGCCACCACCGCCAGCACCAGGGTTGGCGCCACCAGCAGGAGGGTCAGCCAGAGTGCCGGGATAGACGAAAAGGCAAAGCCGCGCAGAAGCAGAGTTCGCCGGGTAGTGAGTTGTCCATACCAGAGCATCAGTCGGCCCTGCCGACCGGGAGGCTCCTTGGTTTCTGAGTTATTTTCCATCGACGTCGCGTTAATCACACAGGACTTCAAGATGCTCCGGGGGCAGTTCCAGCCAAACCTGTTGTCCCGGACGCAAACGCTCGGCCGGCGTTGTCTTTACCCGCAGGCCGCCGGTGTTCACGAAAACCTCGAAATGGTCACCACGATAGATGACGTCGCGGATGTCGGTATGAATGAAATTGCGTTGCGGCTGCTCGTGGTGAATACGGATTCGCTCTGGACGAATCGCCAGTGTGCCCTGCTGCCACTGCGGCGTCTCGCGGGCCTGCATCATGCCAAATGGCGTAACCAGCCCGTCAGCGCTGGCCTCGGCCGGGATGAGGTTCGCCGCTCCGAGGAACTGTGCCACAAACCGGCTGACCGGATGCTCGTAAACTTCCGTCGGCGTACCGGCCTGCTCGATGCGGCCACGGTTCATCACCATGACGCGATCGGACACGGTCATCGCCTCATCCTGGTCATGCGTGACGAGGATGAACGTCTTGCCCAGCTTCCGCTGCAGCCGGCGGATCTCGATCTGCACCTCAGCACGCAACTTCGCATCCAGCGCCGACATCGGCTCATCCAGCAGTAGCAGATCCGGCTCGTTTACCAGCGCCCTGGCCAATGCCACGCGCTGCTTCTGCCCACCGGAAAGCTGGTGCGGGTACCGCTTCGTGTACTCCTCAAGCTGGAGCATGTCGAGGGCATCATTCACCCTGCGGGTTACCTCGGCGCCGGGCACCTTTCGCGCCCGCAGGCCAAAGGCCACATTCTCAAACACCGTGAGGTGGGGAAACAGGGCGTAATTCTGGAATACCGTGTTTACCGGCCGCTGATTGGCGGGTAGCGGCAGGATCGACTTGCCCATGAGCTGCACGTCGCCACTGTCGGCGATCTCCAGGCCGGCCAGGATCCGAAGAAGCGTAGTCTTGCCACACCCTGACGGGCCCAGCAGCGTGACGAACTCACCGTGACGAACTGTGAAGGAGACGTCGCACAGAACCTGGACACTGCCAAAGCTCTTGTGGATTCCCCTCACCTCAAGCTCGGCCGACCGGCCACGCAGATGAGCGGGGCTCGCCACGTCCGCGCATCCGGGCATCTCGCCTGCGGCATCACAGATTCCCAACTGCTCGTTGGCAGCACCAGCGCAGTCGGCAGTGGAAGAACGGGTGTTCAATTAGTCTTCACGGTCCTTTCTGCTTGTCGATCAGGCGCGGAATTGTATAAGTGCCTGCCCCGGTCAACAAGCGTTCGGCAACGAACACGCCAACCGCCCGCCCGGGGGCACTTGCCGCCATCGGTGATCGTTATTACGACGCCCCGGAAAAGCCGTTCGCCCCCAACGAAAATTGGCCGGCCAGCCCATGAGAACGGCCATGCGAATTCGCGCACTTCACTTCTTGGATACCCGCGGCGGCGAAGATATTCTCTCAATCTCACACGTGTTACTATGATTACTGGAGCTGCCCATGAATGACCGACTCACGGTACTGGAAATCGCGAAGATGATTGACCACTCCCTACTGCATCCCACATTCACAGATGCTGCTATCCGCGAGGGATGCGAATTGGCGAGGCGGTATCGGGTGGCGACGGCTTGCGTGAAACCTTACTCGGTGACGATGGCGCGCGATATCCTGGCCGGGTCTGATGTTCGGCCCTGTGCCGTCATCGGCTTTCCCCACGGCAATAGCACCACCGGCATCAAGGTGATCGAGGCCGAACAGGCAGTACTGGCCGGGGCACCGGAGATCGACATGGTGGTCAATGTCGGCAAGGTCGTGGGCGGAGACTGGGACTATGTCGAGCGCGAGATTCGCCTGATCAACGAGGCGGTTGTGGCAGCCGGCGGAATTCTCAAGGTCATCTTCGAGAACGACTACCTTGAGGACGCTCACATCGTTCGCCTCTGCCAGGTCTGCTCGGAAGTGGGCGTCGCCTTCGTCAAGACATCCACCGGCTACGGTTTCGTGAAGCAGCCAGATGGCGGCTACAACTACAAGGGAGCGACGCTGCACCATCTGCGCCTGATGCGTGAGAATTGCGCCTCAGCAGTACAGATCAAGGCGGCCGGCGGGATCAGGACGCTCGACGACCTGCTGCGGGCTCGCGCCGCCGGGGCCACCCGTATCGGCGCCACGGCCACCGAGGTGATCCTCAAGGAAGCCATCGCCCGCGGGTTTCCCCAGGAGTAAACCGGAGATCCTGCGATAGACAACGAGGGCAGCCATCGCGGCTGCCCTCACATACTTTTGGCTGGATGGAAGACTCAGCCCGATCAGGCGAGACTGCCCAGTTCCATCTCGTGCAGGCCCTTGCCGGCCGGCACCATGGGATAAACGTGCTCATTGGGCTCAACCCGGAAGTCTGCGACCACCGGTCCATCATGCGCGAGCATCTCAGAGACCGCCTCGGCGATCTTGGTCTT
>JAKORQ010000295.1 GCA_029777755.1 Planctomycetota bacterium | reverse complement strand
GGATCGACTATGCCGAGCTGCGTTTCAGCCCGGCCTACATGGCGATGACCCACAAACTGCACCCGCAGGGCGTGGTCGAAGCCATCATCGACGGTGTGGCCGCAGGCAGCCGTGACTTCGGCATCAAGACCAATCTCATCGGCATCATGAGCCGTACCTTCGGCACCGAGCAGTGCAAGCATGAGCTGGATGCCTGTCTGGCTCATCGCGATCGCCTGGTCGCCATCGATCTGGCCGGCGACGAACTGGGCTTCCCGGGCGATCTCTTCACCGACCACTTCCGCCGGGTGCGGGATGCAGGCATGCGGGTCACCGTGCACGCCGGTGAAGCCGCCGGCCCCGAGAGCATGTGGCAGGCCATTCGCGAGCTGGGAGCCGAGCGCATCGGCCACGGTGTCAAGGCCATCCAGGATCCGGTCCTGATGGCCTATCTGGCCGAACACCGCATCGGCATCGAGTCCTGCCTCACCTCCAACCTCCAGACCACCACGGTGGCGAGTCTGGCCGATCACCCGATCCGCCAGTTCCTGGCGGCCGGCGTGCTGGCCTGCCTCAATACCGACGATCCGGCGGTGGAGGGGATCGACCTGCCTCACGAATACGAGGTGGCTGCCCCCGCTGCCGGCATGACGGTGAGCGAAATCCGCACCGCCCAGCAGAACGGCCTGATCCTGGCCTTCCTGAGCGAAGCCGAGAAGGCCGAGCTGAGTGCCCGCGCGGCTCAACGTTGAGCAGGGGTAAAACCCAATAAAAAAACCGCCGAAAGGCGGTTTTTTTATTGTCCCACGACATTGCCCGGTCTAGATCACCCGGGAGAACTGCTGCTGGCGCGCCTTGCTGCGCAGGTAGACATCGAAGCACATGCAGATGTTTCGAATGAGCAGCTGACCGGTGGAGACCACCTCGAGTCCGTCGTCTGTCATGCGCACCAGGCCATCGTCGATGAAGGTCTGCAGCAGCTTGAGATCCTCGGCGAAGTACTCCCGGAAGACCAGGCCATGGGCCTGCTCGACGGCGGCGAAGTTCAGGGAGAAGTCGCAGATGAGGCGCTTGATCACCTCGCGGCGGATCAGGTCGTCCCGGTTGAGGGAACACCCCTTCCACTGAGCGTGGCCGAGCGTCTCCACCTGGGCGTAATAGGTTTTGAGATCCTTCTGATTCTGGGAATAGGCATCTCCCATCATGCTGAT
>JAKORQ010000294.1 GCA_029777755.1 Planctomycetota bacterium | reverse complement strand
GGCGACATCGTTTACCTGAAGGATGATCGGTACCGTCACCAGCAGCAGGGAGAGGATCCACGAGATTGCAAATGCCTTGAAGCGGCCATACCAGGATGGCGAGCCGTCGAATATCGTCTCCTCGTTGACCTGATTCTGGTTCTGGCCCGGAGATGATCCGCGAGGCTCGCTGAGCGGGATCGGGGCATCCTGCTGGTTGTTCGGTTGTGTCATGCCGCATCCTCCCTGTGACCACCTGTATGGTATCACAGCATGCGGGCAACAATCATGGAAATATCATCAGCTTGCCGGCGGAGCCCGACAAACCGCTGCATATCCCAGCGGACATTCTCGGCAATCTCGCGGGCGCTGCTGCCGCCGCGGGCGAGGGCATCTATCACCCTCTGCTTGCCGAACATCTCATTGTCGAAGTTCATTGCCTCGTTGAGGCCGTCGGTGTAGAGCAGCAGCACATCGCCGCTCTTGAGCTCAACGAAGCTCTGCGTGAACTGCTCGTTGGGATCAACGCCCAGCACCATGTTGCCGCCGGGCAACTCGGTGACCACTCCATCGCGCAGCAGCATGGCTGGAGGATGACCGGCGTTGCAGTAGGTGAAGCGACGATTGCGCGTATCGATGACGCCATAGAACAATGTGATGAACTCGGCCGGCTCGGTGTCGCGGCACATCATCACATTCACGCGGCGAATCACCTCGTACAGGTAGTAATGGTTGTCGACCTGGGCACGCAGCGAGGCACGCACCGATGCCATGATCAGCGACGCCGGGACGCCCTTGCCGGCAACGTCGGCCACCACCAGGCCAACGTTGTCATCAGGAAGCTGGATGAAATCGAGGAAGTCGCCGCCAAGCTCGTAGCAGGGCACATAGATGCTCGCCAGGTCGACGTTGGGGAAGGTGGGGGCCTCCTGTGGCACCAGGCGCTTCTGGACGTCGGCCGCCATGCGAACCTGTTCCTCAAGGCGCTCCGCTTCCAGGGATTCGGCCAGCAGGCGAGCGTTCTCAATGGCGGCGGCCGCCTGCGCCGCAACTGCCTTCAGCAGGTCGATGCGCAACTGGGAGAAATGCTGCTCCTCGCCGGTGTACACGCGCAGCACGCCG
>JAKORQ010000293.1 GCA_029777755.1 Planctomycetota bacterium | reverse complement strand
CGGCCTGCAGAATGCCTGGGAGATGTACGTCGAGTTCCTGCGCGGGTTCTGCCGCGAGCAGATCGGTCCGGGCGCCGAGAAGTACGCAACGCTGCTGGGCACGATCCTCCTTTACATCCTGTGCCTGAACCTGCTCGGCCTGGTGCCCGGTTTTCTCACGCCCACCATGTCCCTGAACGTCACGGCAGCGCTGGCGCTTTCGGTTTTCTTCTTCGTGCAGTACTCCGGCTTTGCCACCCTGGGGCTGGGCTACCTGATGCACTTCGTAGGTGAACCGTGGTGGCTGTTTATCATCAACATCCCGGTGCACATCATCGGGGAGCTGGCCAAGCCGCTATCGCTGGCGGTCCGTCTCTTCGGAAACATGTTCGGAGAGGAGACCGCGATCACGCGCATGGCCGCGCTGGGGGCGCTGATCATGCCCTTCACTATCATCCCGATTCCCGTGCAAATTATCAATGTCGCTCTGCATCTGATCATTGGCCCGATCCAAGCTTTCATCTTCTTCATCCTCAGCGCCGCCTACATTGAGATGGCGACGGCAACACACAATCACGAGCAGCATGACGCGCACGATCAGCCTGAGCCCACTCCCGAGTCCCATGACCGGGTCGAGCAGGCGGCCTGAGACGCGGGCGGGTCGCAGGTGACTTCACAGGAGGTACAACGCGCATGGACTATCCCAGCATACTTGCCCTGGTGGTTGGTTTTGGTCTGCCACTCGCGGTGGCGTTTGCCGCGCTCAGCCAGGGCCGGGCCGCCGCCGCTGCCATGGAGGGGATCTCCCGCCAGCCTGAGGCTGCCGGCGAGATCCGCAGCGCCCTGATCCTGTCCCTGGCCCTGATCGAATCTCTGGTCATCTACGTGCTGCTGGCCTTCCTGCTGCTCTTTGGCCGGCTGCCGTCGGTCATCGAATACCTGCAACAGATTGCCGGACGTTGACCGCAATCGCGTCGCCCTGAAGATGGACTGAACTACCATGGCAGAGCTTTTCGATGCCCTCGGCCTCGATCCGAAAATTCTGCTGGTCAACATTGCCGGCTTCGTGCTACTGGTGGTGCTGCTCAAGCGCTTCGCTTTTGGGCCGATCGGCGACATCCTCGATGATCGAGCGCGCGAGGTCGAGACCACTCTGAACGAGGCCGCCCAGGCTCGGCAGGAGGCGCTCGCCGACAAGCAGCATATCGAAGCCGAGCTGGCCAGGCTCGATG
>JAKORQ010000292.1 GCA_029777755.1 Planctomycetota bacterium | reverse complement strand
TGGTAGCCACCCCGGTCAACTCATCTAGCAGAACGCAATTTTCCGCGTATGATGATCCGCTCACGGGCATCATGTGATCACTGGCGACAGGACCGAGAAAGTCATGACCATCCGCGAGACGATCGAGCTGCAGATGCAATGGTGGCGTCGTGAGAATACCCGCCCGCTGGTTGGAACCTTCGCCCCCATAAAGTTCCCCTGTGGCGGGATGGATGTTGATGTCAGCCCTCACGAGATTGTCGAGCGCAAGATCGCCAACCTGCGGGCAGGAGCCGTTATCCCGGCCGACGACGTGCCTGTCGCCTACCCAGATTTCGGCACCGCCTTTATCCCCACCCTGGCCGGCGCCGGCTTCGAGTATGACGGGCGAACCACCTGGTCGATCCCCTGCGCATCATCTGTGGTCGAGCTGAAACTCAAGCCCTTCGACACCGGCCATCCGCTCTGGAAGAAGTTCGTCGAGCGGATGAAGCCCCTGCTGGAAAACTGGAGCTGGGACACCTACCTGCCCGCGGCCTGCGTGATGGTCGGGCCGATGGATATTCTCTCGGCCATGCTCGGGCCGGAAACGCTGGCCATGGACCTTGTCGAGCATCCCGAGGAGGTTAAGGCGCGGGCGGCCGATGCCGTGAAGCTGTTCCATGATGTGTTCGATGAGCAGGTGAGGATGATCCGCGCGGCCGGCCTGACCGAGGGCATGGCCGACTGGATGCGCACCTGGATGCCTGGCAAGTCCGTCTGCTACTCGGAGGATTTCGCCGCCCTGGTTGGCGAGGAGCACTTCCGCGAGTTCTTCCTGCCGGCCGACAGCCAGATCATGCCCAAGCTCGACACCGCCTACCTGCATTTGCACTCAGGCGCGCTTCCCTGCCTGCCGGCTGTCCTGGAAATTCCCGGCCTGAAGGCCCTCGAACTCTCCAACGACCCCTCCGGCCCGGCGATGCCCGCACTGATCAGGGCCGGGCAGCAGGTCCAGCAGGCCAACATCCGCCTGCAAATGTCCAACTGGGAACACCCAATCACCCGCGAAGAACTGAACATGCTGCTGAAAGAGCTCGACCCCCGCGGCCTGAAGATCACGCTACAGGCCAAGAGCATCGACGAGGCGCACGCGCTGTACCACTACGCGAAAGAGAAGATGTGCGTCAGATAAACGCAAGACGAAGATATCTCTAATGCCTGTGCCTGCGCGGTGAGATACCGGCGGACCGAGCGAAAATCCCAACCCGGTAAGGTATACAGCACGTGGCGTGCGGAAGAACTGGCGAATGAAAAAGCCTCCCGCGTAGTGCGGGAGGCTTTACTTCATCACGGTACTCAAGCCGATCGATCAGTTCTGCGGATCCGGCTCGGCCAGCACCTTCTCCAGCAGCGGCTTGAGGGCGGCCTTCCACTTCTCGTAGCCGGGTGCGGCGACGTGGAGCTGGTCATCGCGGTAGTTGGTCGGGTCGAAGTTGCCCTCGGCATCCAGCAGCGCCTTCTCAAGGTCGCACAGCTCGACATTCTCGCGGCTGGCGGCCAGCTCACGGATGCCGGCGTTGAGCGCCTTCCAGTCGTTCTCCTTCACCGGCGCCTTGGGGTTCTGGGTCATGGGCACGGTGCAGAGGATCACCGGCATCTTCTCGTTGTGCTCCTTGCACATATCCAGCATCAGCGAGATGTTGTGGAGAGTGTCGGCCGGCTTGCCATGGGCGGTCAGGTCGTTGATGCCGATATGGAGCACCACGGCCCGCGGGTTCAGATCGAGAACATCCTCCTTGAAGCGGAAGAGCACTCCGCGGCTGACATCGCCTCCGATACCGCGATTGGCCGAGGGAAATTCAGGCAGATCCTTGTTGAGCGTCTTCCAGCCCTGCGTGAGCGAATCGCCGACGAAGACGACCTTGCCCTGGTCCTTCTCGCGGAGCGTCCAGTAGTGGTTACGGTTATCTTCCATCCACTTGAACTTGCGAACCACGCCCTTGCCGGGGTAATCGCTATTCTGCTCGGGATACGGGGTCGGCTGGGCAAACGCCGCGCCGGCGAACAGCATGGACAAAGACAACACACATGCGTGCAGCAAATACTTCATGGCAGTATCCCTTCGTAGAAAGATTCCGATTCCTCTTAACCGGCGATACTACCGCAAGTCCCTGCTGATTTCACGCGGACTCAGGTTGCAGCGATTTTCCGGCGTTCTCGGGCTTCCGTGAGGCATGCGAGGAGGCCGATGCGTTTGCCTTGCAGGTGCGCAGATGGACGCTGCGCGGGGGGACCTCGATCCCCTTCCAAGCATACGGATCGACACCCGCGACCGGGACGATGGCGCGACGGTCGGCCGACGCCACTGTCTCGCCGGGCTTCACATGCCAGGGCAGCGGCGAGTAGGCATTCATGTAATGGTTGACCAGGACTCGGCGATAGATGTTGCTGCGGTTCCTGCGCGAGCGATGCAGCAGGTAGCCATTGAAGAAGACCACGCCGCCGGCCGGCACCTCAACCGGGATCTCCGCGGAATCATCGAAGCCGTAGCTCTCCAGCGATGAATCAAACTCATCGGGATTATTGTGCTCGCGCTGCGCATAGAGCAGGCCGCTTCGGTGCGAACCAGGGATGATCCAGAGGCAGCCATTCTCGATGGTGGCATCATCGATGGCGGCCCAGGCGCCGATCAGCGAGCGATCGCGTGTGGGGATGTAGACCTCATCCTGGTGCCATGCCTGGCCCTGAAAGCCTGGCGGCTTGACGAACAGCATCGACTGCATGCACTTCACGCTGCCATCCCAGTAGGGAAGATGGGCAGCCGTGATCTGCGAGAGCACGCCACAGATCAGCGGATGTTTCACATACTTCTGGATGACCGGGCTGATGTAGTGCGGCTGATGGATGCAGAGGATGTTCTGCAGGACCTCGGTATCGGAGAGGTGATCCGGCAGCGGCTTGAGGCTGTCGTTGGGGTACTTGCCGCGGGAGATGGCAATGGTATCAGTTTTGAGCTCTTCCAACTCGTCGCGGGTGAGCATGTTGGGCATGACCAGATAGCCATTGTCGACGAAGAAGCGAACCTGCTGATCCGAGAGAGGCTTGGGTACCTCGATAATTTCCTGTGCCACGTGCAATCCTTTCTCTAGAGATGACGCATTGAGAATAGGCCAGATGGCGCAGGCGAGACTATAGGCACGATTTGCAGCGCCATGCCTGAAATTGATATGACAGGTTAGGCCACATATGAGGCACGGGTGCGCGCAAATGGTTTTGCTGGAACACAGATAAACAGGATGAACAGGGATGATTTGGCGCACGAAGGCTGCTTTAGCTGCTCGAATGTAGGTGGAGCGGCTTGTCCTCAAGCCGCGGGACGTCGAATCGGCAGTAATCTGCTCGAGGAGCATCCACGTTGACCGACATCGAGAGGTCAAGACTTGCTTGTTTGCGTCGCTGCTTCGTACCGAAAAGGGATTTCGTATCGATCCTCCGGTTTCCGTGGCTCTGCCGCCGCGTGTTCGTCGAGGATCACCCTATCTCCCGCGGGCGGGGACCGCCCCGCTCCACTTTGGATGGACCAGCTCCAAAGGAGCGATAAAGGGAAGTTCCAGCCGGGCAATGTGGATACTCCGATGGGCCCGCAGGACAAGTCGCTTCACTTGAGGTTGAGCAGAACAAAACATCTGCGTTCATCAGTTTTCATCCGTGTTCCATACAGGATCTGCGCGGATTTGTTATCCAGCCGGATTGGTGGCGGGTGGATGATTTTCCAACTCCACCTGCGCAATAAAGAACCGATCCTCTCGTGCAGGAGGATCGGTTTTGTTGTTTCGCTTTGTTGGCCGGGATTAGCCGGCGGTGGCGACGAACGGCAGCAGGCCGATGAAGCGGGCCCGCTTTACGGCCTGGGCGAGCATGCGCTGCTCCATGGCCGAGGTGCCGGTGCGCTTGCGGGAGAGGATCTTGCCGTTGCCGGAGATCATCTTCTTGAGCGTCTCGGTGTCCTTGTAGTCAATGTAGACCTTGCCGGAGGCGCTGGTGCGAGTTATCTGGACCCGCGGGCGAGAGAAGCTCTGGAACTTGTCGCCCTTGCTCTTCTTGTCGTCACGCTCTTTCACTGCCATTGTCTTCAATCCTTAAGGTTACAGGGACGAAGCATTGTACCGATAGGGCCACCTGATGCAAGATGCAGCGTCGCGGGCGAGGCTCCTGTTTGTAAGTGCCGCTGCCATCACACATTAGAAATAGCCGCCGCGGGAGTGGATCTCCTCGGTGCTCAGGCCCGCGTCCACCCACTCCTTGATCTCCAGCTCGTTTTTCTCGATCTGCTCGGCCCGCAGGAGCACCGCCACGGCCAGCTTGCGGGGAATGACCACCGCCCCGTCGATGTCGGCGAAGATGATGTCGCCGGGCTTGATCAGCACACCGCCGACAACAATCGGGACCTGGTACCCGGTGATCTTGGCGCGCGACAGCGAGCCGTTGCTGGTGCGGTAGCGCGACCAGATGGGGAAGCCGGCCGCCAGGATCCCCTTGGTGTCGCGGATGCCCCCGTCGATGATGGCCCCGCGGCAGCCGCGCTTCATCGATGCCCCGGTCATGACCTCGCCCCAGTGACTGGCCTTGTCGTCGCCGTTGGCGTTCCAGACGCAGACGCAACCCTCGTACAGCTCATCGAGCATCTTTACGCGCGTCTCCAGTTCACCGGTAAGGGTAGGGTCAGCGTTGGAGCGGATGGTGAACGCCGGCCCGCAAACGACCATCTCATCGCGCAGCGGCATGATCTCCGGCGGCAACGCCACATTGGTGATGCACATCTCGCGCAGCACATCGTTTACCGCGCCGGTATAGAGCTTCTCATATCGCCGACAAAGCTCGGCCATGGGGATCTCAAGCTCCACCTGCTCGACGGTTTCGCGCAACTGGCGGAGCTTCTCGGTGTTCATCTTGTGGGACATTGGCACTCCTTTGGGTTGATGAAATCAGGGCAATACTCGCGACTCGGCCAGCAGCAGCGGCGAATCCGTGCAGGGCAGGATCGCGAGATCGGCCGGCGGAGAGAAAATCGCTCCGCCAAGCAGATCGACAAGAACCGGATCGCGCAACTTCGCGGCGGCGGGCAACTGCAACTGCTCCAGCGCAGGAGCCTCCAGTCCCGGCGGATCACTAGCGCGCCACCAGCCCACCATGCATGGCTCAGGCTCCCCGGCCCGACGCCAGGCGAAGGCACATGTGCGACGGGCTTCCGACTCCGCGAGATTCGGCAACTCCTCCAGCGAAACAGAGCCGTCGAACATGGTGAATACGTGCTGCGCCGCGAAGTATGACGGCTTGCGGCAGGCGAAGCTTCGGTCGCGGTTCATCTGGAGCAGGCCCTTGGCGTTGCGTCCTTCAAACTTCGCTCCCAGGGCTCGCGTGTAATGCATGTCGGCAAGCTGGAAGAGATTCATCGGTATGCCGCGCGCGTGATGGGCCAGCATCCGGCGAAGATCCCAGACGGCCTGCTTGCGCTCGTTCCAGGGAAGATCGCGCAGCGCGCCAACCTCGGGCGTTTCCGAGGGCGCGCCGGTTTCTCCCTGCCGGAGCGTCACATGCGGGGCGTAGCGAGCGCACAGCTCCCGGAGTTGCGGGACGGTGGTGGTAAAGCCGTCATCCGGGTTGTGCGGATATCCATGGAAGGTGATCTCGCTGAGCAGATCCGTTTTCCCCGCGGCTTGCAGTTGCTCGAGGAAGGCCTGGGCGAAATCCACCTTGTGCGCCAGCGCCAGGCCGATGATGCAGGCATGCGGCTGGACGCGGCGGATGATGCTGGCCGTGCGGATGAAGAACTCGGCATAGGCGCATGGCTCGACGGCGTTGTGGATATCCGGCTCGTTCCAGATCTCCCAACTATCGACGCGATCCCCATAGCGCTCGACAAGGGCGCGCACCCAGCGATCCCACGCGCCCAGGGCCGCTTCAGAAGTGGGGATGCCATCGGCCAGCCCGATTCCACCTCCGCCGGGATAGGCGGGATTGCCGTATGAAGTCTCGATCCACGGCTTGGCGCCGGCGGCGATGCAGGCATCGACAATCTCGTCCAGCCATTTCCAGTTGAACTGGCCGGTGCCCGGGTCGCACTTGGCGAATCCACCCTGCAGGCGCACCTGCTTGGCGCCAAGCTCGGCGAGATGCGGCAGCGACTGGGTGGGATCGACGTAGTCGCGGTCGAGCGTTTCACAGCCGATGCTCCAGGGGGAGCTTGCGATATCCCGCGCGCTGCGCGTGCGAAGCTGCCCGATGGCGCGATAGCCGGCCGAGCGAAGAAGAGTGCTTACAGAATCATCCGGTCTCACGATGCCTCCTGACCTGGCTAGAGGGACATGCCTCCATCCACACGGATGTCGGCGCCGGTAATGTACCTTCCTGCATCTGAACAGAGCAGCAGCGCCGCGCCGGCGGCATCTTCCGGGCCGGCGATAAAACCGGTCGGGATGCCGGCAATTACGCGCTCGCGTATGGCAGGATCGGAGAGCGGCTCGGCATTGCGATCGGTGGCGAACACTCCGGGGGACAGGTTATTGACCGTCACGCCGCTACCGGAAACCTGGGCGGCGATGTTACGCACGAGGGATCGCTGCGCCTGCTTGGTGGCGGCGTAGACGGCCATCTGCTTGTGTGGCTTGACCTCCTGCACGCTGCCAACGGCCACCACCCTTCCCCAGCCTCGCTGCTGCATGGGCGGAATGGCAAGCTGCATGAACAGCAGCGTGGAAAGGAAGTTCACGTTCACCTGGTGATGGAACTGCTCGAGCGTGATGTTGTTCCACGGCTGGCGATACTGCACGGAAGCATTGAGGATCAAGATGTCAATGCCTCCCAGTTGCGCGACAACCTGGTCATGGATGCTGCGCGGCGCTGAGGCATCTGCCAGGTCACCGCCGACTGTGATGGCTTTCACGCCAAACTTCTTCGCCTCCTCGGCCACCTCGATGGCCTGCTGCTCGCGCGAGGCGTAATGCACCGCGATGTCAGCGCCATGCCGGGCAAGCGCCAGGGCAATGGCCCGGCCGATGCCACGGCTGGAACCGGTGATAAGCGCACGTCGGCCGCGCAGATCGAACTCATCTGACGACATGATCACTTCTCCTGCGCGAGGTTGATGAAGATCTGGCTGTCGGAGCCGGGAACCAGCGAGAACTCAACCTGAGTGGAGCCGACGGTGGCGCGATATCGGCCATGGAAGCCACGGAAATTGACGGCGCCATGGTCGTCAGTGCGGGTGTTCAGGTTGGTGCGCCACTCGCGATGGATCAGGTCATGGAGAACCTCGTATCCGTACTTGGGCCGCAATTCTGCGTCGATCAGGCCGGAGGCGACTTTGTCCTCGCCGGGGGCGGCGCCGCCATCAGGGAGATTCCACCAGGTTATGGCATGGGTCGCGGGATGGCTGAACCACAGGCGATAGAAGTTACGGGCCACTTTAGCCTGGGCCTCGCGGCCGGCGCGGTCGTCAGCGAGAGCCGTGAGCGTGATCTCGCTGACGTGGATCGGAAGATGCAGCTCTCCGACCTTGTCGAGCGCGGACAGGAGCTGCGCGGGTGTGTGGATCTCGCCGCGCATGATCTTGAGGTTCTCATCATTGCTGAAGGCATGGAACTGCATACCCACGCCGTTGATTCGCGCGCCCCGGGCGATCAGGCCGCGGATCTGATCGACGTAGCGATCCGCCCAATCGCGGAACACCGACGTAACCTCGTTGATCATCAAGT
>JAKORQ010000291.1 GCA_029777755.1 Planctomycetota bacterium | reverse complement strand
ATGATCACGCGGGCCAGGTACTCCAGGTTCACCTGGTGCACGATACCGTTGGAGGGGGGCACGACGCGGAAGTTGTTGAATGCCTGCTGGCCCCACTTGAGGAACTCGTAGCGCTCGCGATTGCGTTCAAACTCAAGGGTGACATTCTTGTCCTGGGCGTCTGGAGTGCCGAAGTAGTCCACCTGGACGGAGTGGTCGATCACCAGGTCGACGGGCACGAGGGGGTTGATCTTGCGGGGATCGCCGCCGGCCCGCTTGATGGCGGACCGCATCGCCGCCAGGTCGACGACGGTGGGCACGCCGGTGAAGTCCTGCAGGATGACGCGGGCGGGCTTGAATGGCACCTCGCTGCTAGGAATTTCCGATTCCTTCCAGTTGGCGATGTTGGTGACGTCCTTCTCGGTCACCTGGAAGTTGTCGTAATTGCGCAGACAGTTCTCAAGCAGCACCTTGATCGAGTAGGGCAGAGTCTCGACGTCGGGGAAACCTGCCTGCGCCAACTTCTTGAGTGAGTAGTACTTAAGATCGCCAGCCTTGGATGAGAGATTCGCCTGTGTATCGAAGAGATTGTTCATGGGTGTCAAAGGGTATTGTGTATCGGGACCTCACCGCCACCGCGCGGAACCAGCGCGATAATAGTGCGGCCGACGCGGCCGCTCAAGGGAAGCTAAGTGCCTTACACAAAGCCTTGTTGGAGGTGAGCGACCTCGCCCGGAGCCCGGGGCCGGCCCGCCGGCGGACTCGGATGAGCCTGCTTTTTCGCCAAGTCCATGCCCGGCCAGCACTTGGCTCGGAAGCGGCCTCAACCGCCTGCACAAGCTGTAGACAACCCTGTGGATAACCTGACTCTCAAAGGCTTACCTCATTGCGAACCGATCATTTGGCGGTATGTTCTGTGCTTTTCCCAACTTAGGGGCGAGCACACCAATTGTTGGGATTGTTTGTTTGACCACCACAACCTGTAGTGTATATTGTGGTCGTCGGTGATGTTTTGAAGCGGATTCGTGACGAGCGGGTTCGCAGGTTGCAAGCGGTTGTCGGAGCTAGTCTATGGGGATTTTGTGTGACACCCAGATTCGCGAACTGATCGGCATCGAGCCTTTTGAGGAGAACGTCAAGAGGCCCGGGCGGGTCAGCTACGGAGTATCCAGTTACGGCTACGACATCCGCGTAGGCACCGTCTTCAAGATTTTCACCAACGTTAATTCGCAGATCATCGACCCGAAGGGTTTCTCGGATCGATCCTTCGTCACGATCGATGTCGCCAAGACCGGGCAGGATCATGTGCTCATTCCCCCCAACAGCTTCGCGCTGTGCGAAACTGTCGAGACGGTCAGCATCCCACGCGATGTCCTAGCCATCTGTGTCGGCAAGAGCACCTATGCCCGCTGCGGCATCATCGTGAACGTGACGCCGATCGAGCCGGAGTGGCGCGGCAAGATCACTCTTGAGATCAGTAACACCACGCCTCTGCCGGCAAAGATCTACGCCAACGAGGGAATTGCACAGCTCATTTTCTTAAGGGGTGAGCGGGTCTGCTCTGTTTCGTACGCAGACAAGAAGGGCAAGTACCAGGATCAACCGGGGCTTACCCTGCCGCGAGTGGACTAAAGTTTCGTTCAGCGCCATGACGCCGGCACGCGCGCCATGGACCGAGGTGGAAATGATGATCAGCACCACACTTCAAGGCGGCTATTGCGCCCAACCGGCTGAGAAAATGGGTCTGAGCTACCCCCAATCCGCGTGCCACATTGACGTAACCAAACACGGATAATCGGGCGCCTTGCCCCACCTCCGTCGGCCAGCTTCCCGTTGGTCGGGCGTGGGACATTACGCCTTGGCAGAATCAAAAGAATCACGAAATCACAGGGAAACAGGGCATGAAAATCACGCGACGATTCACGAAGGCCGGGCAGGACCCGTTTGCAACGGTGACATACGAGAAGCGCACCAGCCGCATCACAAATCCTGACGGCACTGTCGTGTTCGAGATGACTGACGCGGAGATCCCGGCGACCTGGTCGCAGCTCGCGACCGACATCATGGTTTCCAAGTATTTCCGCAAGGCCGGTGTGCCTCAGATCGGCAAGGACGGCAAGCCGTTGCGTGATGAACAGGGCAACGTCATCACTGGCCCGGAGCGCTCCGCGAAGCAGGTGATCCATCGCCTCGCCGGCTGCTGGCGCTGGTGGGGGGAGACCCACGGCTATTTCGACACGCCCGAAGATGCCCAGGCGTTCTATGACGAGCTGGTTTACATGCTGCTGCACCAGATGTGCGCGCCCAACTCGCCGCAGTGGTTCAACACCGGCCTGCACTGGGCCTATGGCATTTCCGGGCCGTCGCAGGGACATTTTTACTGCGACCCGAAGACTGGCGAACTGAAGAAGGCCGACGATGCCTACAGTCATCCCCAGCCGCACGCCTGCTTCATCCAGAGCGTGCAGGATGACCTGGTGAACCCCGGAGGCATTATGGACCTGTGGGTCCGCGAGGCCCGCCTGTTTAAGTATGGATCGGGAACCGGCTCCAATTTCTCCAATATTCGTGGCGAGAATGAAAAGCTCTCCGGCGGCGGCAAGAGCTCAGGCCTGATGAGCTTCCTGAAGATCGGCGACCGGGCGGCCGGCGCCATCAAGTCCGGCGGCACAACCCGCCGGGCCGCCAAGATGGTCTGCCTCAATCTCGATCACCCCGACATCGAGGAGTTCGTCACCTGGAAGGTGCGCGAGGAACTCAAGGTTGCGGCGATGGCCGAGGGTATCAAGGCCCTGCCGCGCGATCAGAGGCTGTTGGCCGAGCGCCTGAAGCTCAAGCTCGACTACGACTTCAATGGCGAGGCGTACCAGACCGTCTCCGGGCAGAACTCCAACAACTCCGTCCGCATCCCCAATCGCTTCTTCCACCTGCTGGAAGAGGATGGCGAGTGGGAGCTGCGCTATCGCACCAACAATGCCGTCGCCCGCAAGGTTAAGGCCCGCGACCTGTGGGAGCAGATCGCCTTCGCCGCCTGGCGCTGCGCTGATCCTGGCGTCCAGTTTGATGACACCATCAACCAGTGGCACACCTGCCCCAACTCCGGGCGGATCAATGCCTCCAACCCCTGCGTCACCGGCGACACCCGCGTGTTAGCCCCCGGCGGCATCTGGCGGCGCATCGACCAAATGATCCACCTTCCTTCGCGCGTGGTGACCAACCTCGATGGTCAGCAGATCCACCTGACGGAAGGCTCCTTCCCGACCGGCACGCGCGAGGTATTCGAGCTTCAGACGGTGGACGGCTATACGCTCAAGCTCACGGCCGACCACAAGGTCTGGACGCGCATGCGCGGCTGGGTTGAAGCCAGGGACCTGACCGACAAGGACGAGATTCGTCTGCCCAGTGCCCCGGCCTGCGTGAAGGAGATCGGCGAGCCGCTGGATGCGAAGTTCTATGAGCTGGTCGGCATGTTTGCCTCCGAATCGAATGATGACCTTGAGGCATTGAATCTCGATCGCTGCATGCTCAGCGAGCGGCAGATTGAGGAGTTCTCCCGCTATGTGGAGGAGCAGTGGGGCGATCGCCACTACGACGATGACTACATCGACTATCGCCTGCTGGGAGACCCGGGGCTTGCCACGGCCACCGCGACGCTTACCAACGAGCGCCTGCTCGGCAGGCTCAGGAGCTATATCACCGGCAGCGGCAAGCAGCGCCGCCTGAGCGATGTTGCCTTCACCGCCGGGCTTGGCGCCCAGAAGTATATCCTGCGTGGAGTGTTCTCGGCCGACGGCGATGTCGTCAACGGCAGCATCGAGATCCGCGAGCTGAGCCTTTCGCTGCTGGCGGACCTGCAGCTTCTGCTGCTGGGCTTTGGCATTCGCAGTGAGATTCGCCGGGGAATCGCGATCCATACCCTGCGCATCCACGAGAGCAGCCTCCAGGCGTTCGCGCGGTACATCGGCGTGCAGTCGGAAGAGATGTCGCGCCACCTGGAGGCGGTTGCCAGGATGGCTCGCCCGGCGACGGCCGGGGAGGGTCACTGGGTGCGCGTCGCCCATCTCGAGCCGATCGGGATGCGCGAGGTATTCGACCTGACCGAGCCAGTCACCAGCTCGTTCATCGCCAACGGCATCACTGTCCATAACTGCTCGGAGTACATGTTCCTGGACGACACGGCCTGCAACCTGGCGTCGCTGAACGTGCTGCGCTTCTACGATGCCGGCAAGCGTTCGTTTGACATTGAGTCGTTCCGCCATGCGATCCGCCTCTGGACGATCGTGCTGGAGATCTCGGTGCTGATGGCGAGCTTCCCGTCCGAGGAGATTGCTCGCCTCTCCTACGAGTTCCGCACGCTCGGCCTGGGCTATGCCAACCTTGGCGCCATGCTTATGCAGGCGGGCATCCCCTATAACAGCGAGAAGGGCCGGGCCATCTGCGCCGCAATCACCGCGATCCTCACTGGAGAGGCATATGCGACCAGCGCGGAGATGGCGAAGGAGCTTGGGCCGTTTCCGGGCTATGCGAAGAACAGGGAGCCGATGCTCCGGGTGATCCGCAATCACCGCCGGGCCGCCTACGACGTCACCAACAATGCGTCTGCCCGCAAGCAGTTGGGTGATTACGAGGAGCTGGAGATCAAGCCAGTTGGCATTGATGCCTCACAGTTCAGCAAGTCTGATAGCCTGGCGTCGGCCGAGTTCCTGCGCGAGGCGCGCGATTGCTGGGACAGGGCACTGAAGCTTGGCGAGAAGCATGGCTACCGCAACGCCCAGACCACGGTCATCGCTCCCACCGGCACCATCGGCCTGCTGATGGACTGCGATACCACCGGCGTTGAGCCTGACTTTGCCCTGGTGAAGTTCAAGAAGCTGGCTGGCGGCGGCTACTTCAAGATCGCCAACCAGTCGATCAAGCCGGCGCTGGTGAGTCTCGGCTACACGCCTCAGCAGATCACCGAGATACTCAACTACGTGATGGGGACGCTGTCACTGAAGGATTCACCCCACATCAATGTCAAGTCTCTGAAGGCGGCCGGCCTGACGGATGAAGACATCGCCCGCGTGCAGGGCGCCCTGCCGGGCAGCTTCGAGTTGTCATTCGCCATCACCCCGTGGACGCTCGGTGAACAGGCGATGAACAGGCTGGGCATCGACAAGTCGGAGTGGACCGCTCCCGGCTTCAACCTTCTGCGGCGACTGGGCTTCACCACCAAGCAGATCTCCGAGGCCAACGACGTGATCTGTGGCACCGGCACCGTCGAGGGAGCCCCGCACCTGAAGGAAGAGCACTACAAGGTGTTCGAGTGCGCCAACCGCTGCGGCAAGAACGGCAAGATGTTCATCCCGGTGGAAGGGCACATCCGCATGATGGCGGCGGCCCAGCCGTTCATCTCGGGCGCGATCTCAAAGACGATCAACCTGCCCAATGAGGCGACCGTCGAGGACATCAAGGACAGCTATTACCTCTCCTGGAAGCTGGGCCTGAAAGCCAACGCCCTGTATCGCGATGGTTCCAAGCTCTCGCAGCCGCTCAACGTCAAGAGCGACGAGGAGCTGGACAAGAGCGAGGTGGATGATGAGGACAACATTGCTGCCGCCAGGGAAGAGCTGGCGGGGGATGTAGCCAAGGCCGTGACCAGGATCGAGGCGGTTTCCGCAAGCGAAGGCAAGCAGCTCGTCAGCGACAATCTGGCGCCTGCCCACAGCAACGTGGTCGAGAAGATCGTGGAGAGGATTGTCGAGCGTCCGCTGCGTCGGCGTTTGCCTGACACCCGCAACGCCATCACGCACAAGTTCGACGTGGCCGGCCACGAGGGCTACATCACTGTCGGACTCTACGAGGATGGCACGCCCGGCGAGGTGTTCATCACCATGGCCAAGGAAGGGTCGACCATCGGCGGCCTGATGGACACCATTGCCACCCTGGTGAGCGTGTCACTGCAATACGGCGTGCCGGTCGAGTCTCTGGTGCGCAAGTTCGAGCACGTGCGCTATGAGCCTTCGGGCATGACGCGCAACCCGGAGATTCCGTTCGCCAAGAGTCTCACGGACTACATCTTCCGCTGGCTGGCGATGGAGTTCATCCCCGGCTACCGGGCGCAGCATGCTCCCAAGCGCAGCGGCTCGGGTGAGTCGAAGAAGAGTGATTCGGAGGGTTCTCCATCTAGCGGCGGCAATGGCCATGGCAGCTCGGCCAAGTCGCAGGCCCCGTCCCTGGCCGGTTTGCGCCAGGTAAGGACGCCCGGCGGCCGATTGATTGGCGTGACCTCCGGCAGCCTCAAGCACACGCCTGTGCCCGATGCCCTGAGCCAGCAGAGTACGCAGATGCAGGCCGACGCTCCTGCCTGCGATGTCTGCGGGGCCATCACCGTGCGCAGCGGCACCTGCTACAAGTGCCTCAACTGTGGTAACTCGATGGGCTGCTCTTAAAGGCTCCTGGGGCGGCTAACGACGACGGCCGGGCGCGTATGCGTCCGGCCGCTTTTTTGTGCGTGCAGGATTTTGTTGACCAGATCAGTTCCGCCCAAGTGGAGCGGGCGGTCCTCCGCCCGCGGGAGGTTCGGGAATCCTCGACGAACATGCACAATCAGAGCCAGGGAAACCGGACGATGTATATCGCTTGTTCACCACAAGGCACAAGGTATCCCAATGTCGTGTCTCGATGCCGTCCAGCGTGGACCCAGTGGGCAGACGTCCGCCGATACGAACTCCCGCAGCTTGAGGACAAGCCGCTCCACTTGCAGCTGAGCGCCTTTTGCAGCCGTCAGGCCTTTTGGCAGAGGATCAGGTACTGCCCGCCCATGGGTATGCGAATGAGATAACGCTCCAGTGGGCGCAGGAACTTCAGGAATGAGGGCAAGTAAAACAGGTAGTCATTTCGCAGCAAGCGAAAGCCGCACTCGCGCAGCAGCCGTCGGGTGGCGCCCGGCCAGAGCATGATGGCGTCGCGATCAAACTCGACGCGGCTCATCACGATTCTTGTTCCCGGGTTCCACGGGTTGTTCTCCCAGAGCGCGAAGACTCCACCGGGATTGAGAAGGTCGTAGATCTGCCGCAGGGCGTCTGCGCGCTGAACCGGTGGGATATGATGGAACACTCCGTTGCAGTAGGCCAGGTCAAAACGTATATCCGCTGGTAGCGCAGATGGCGTAAAAAAGCAGACACGCTCATCCTGGTGGATCTGTCGCGCCTGCTCGATGGAGGCGGCCGACACGTCGATACCGCAGACGCGGGCAGCAGGAAAATGCGCCAGCAGATGCTCGGCCGCCGTGCCGGTGCCGCAGCCAAAATCCAGCACACTGCGCACCTCGACGGATAGCTTCCGCAGGCACTGCGCCGTGTGACGGATGCGTCCCTCGGCGAAGTAGGAAGAATCCTCGCCGGTCAGCTTCAGGCCCTGTTGCAGGACCTGCTGATAGTCCGCCGCGTACGCATCAAACTCGCTGCCTGCCTGGTCGGTCATAGGTCGCGTTACTGTAGCACGGCTGGCGAGGGCTGTTCCATCCGCCAGTTTCTGACTATTGCGCCTGCTGGCAGGGCCTGATCTTCCAGTTCGGGCTTTGCGCGAGGAACCGGCAGGGGTTGTTGAAGAACACCTCGGTGGCCTCCGCGGCGCTGTGACCGCGCCTGCGGAACTCCAGCATGGTGTCGACAAGCTTCGACGGATGCGACACGCCCCAGTCGGCGGCCGAGTTAACCCACATGCGATCAGTGCCGTATTGCTCGAGAATATCCACCGCCCGCTGCGGCGTGCATTTGCTGACCGGGTAAACGGTCAGGCCCGCCCAGAAGCCGGCATCCTTCACCATGGCGATCGTGTGCTCCTCGCAGTGGTCGATCATTACCCGTTCAGGCGAGATGCGCTTGTCGTTCTTGAGCACATCAATGATGATAGCGGTTCCCTTCTTCTTGTCGGCCAGGTGTGGCGTGTGGACGAGGATCAGTTGGTTGGTCCGTGCCGCCAGGTCGACATGCTCCTCAAGGATGGTCAGCTCGTTTCTCGTGTTCTTGTTGAGCCCGATCTCGCCGATCCCCAGGACGTTGGGCCTATCCAGAAACTCAGGGATGATCCTGATCACCTCGCGGGCCAGCGTAAGGTTTTCCGCTTCCTTGGGATTGATGCACAGCCAGGAGTAATGCTGGATGCCGAAGCGGGCCGCCCGCCTCGGTTCAAACTCCGTCAACTGCCGGAAATAAGTGCGAAACTCATCGGCACTGGCGCGGTCAAACCCCGCCCAGAAGGCCGGCTCAGTTATGGCAACTACACCGACGCGAGCCAGGAACTCGTAATCGTCGGTCGTCCGCGAAACCATGTGAATATGCGGCTCGAT
>JAKORQ010000290.1 GCA_029777755.1 Planctomycetota bacterium | reverse complement strand
GGTGCGCGACCAGCTTGCCCGGACCGGGCAGTTGGCCATCATCGGCGCCGAGAACCTCTTCCTGGCCAAGCCGCAGATCGGGGCGGCCATGAACGAGGCCGCGCAGGCGGCGTCCCGGTGGCTTGTCGAGACGGCCGGTCCTGAGCAGGGCCAGGAAGGTTCGTGATAGCGCATTTTCCGTCATCTCTATCGTGAAGACCACCAGGAATAGTCAAAATGAATGTGAACGTCGACAACTTCATCCGGGCTGAAACCGACAACTACTTTGCACGCCATGCGCAGGACGCTGGCGGAATTGGGCGCTTCCTGCATATCCGCCAGCCGACGCAGCCCAAGTACCAACCCGTCATACGCATGAACCGAGATACGGTGTATTCAGTTGTCGTCCTCGATCTCGCCGAACCCGCCACGATCGTGTTTCCCGACGCTGGGGGCCGCTTCATCTCCATGATGGTCGTCAACGAGGACCACTACGTCAAGCTCGTCGCCTATGATGCTGGTGAGTACATGCTGACGGCCGACAAAATGGGGACGCGTTACGCCGAAGTGATCTTTCGCGCGTTCGTGGATGCCAACGGTCCCGAGGACATCAAGGCGGCGAACGCTCTGCAGGATTGCATCCAGGTCAAGCAGAAGGCGCCAGGCGTCCTCGAGCTTCCGCAGTGGGACCTGGCATCGCTGTCCGCGTGTCGCGCCGCCCTCCTGGAGTTGGGGGCGTTTGCGCCGGACCTCACCCGCACGTTCGGGGATGTCGGCGTGGTCGATCCGGTGCGCCATCTCCTTGGGACCGCTAATGGCTGGGGCGGCAACCCGGAACAGGATGCCACTTATGCGCTGGTGAGTCCGGAGCGCAACGACGGCCAGACACCTCATATCCTTGAACTGAAGGATGTACCGGTGGATGGCTTCTGGTCGCTAACCGTCTACAACGCGGACGGGTATCTCGAGCCAAACGAGTACGGCGCCTATTCCGTCAACAGCGTGACCGCGGCACCAAACCCGGATGGGAGCTTCGAGGTCCACTTCGGCGGCGATCCGGCCGCAGGCAACTACCTCCACATTATGCCGGGCTGGAACTACGCCGTGAGGATGTACCGGCCGCGGCTACCGATACTCGATGGTCGCTGGAGGTTCCCGGTGGCGACACCGGTCACTTGATGGGCAGACAGTGGAGAACTGCGTCTTTCCAGAGCAGGTCCTTGTTTCCCAGTTGAGCTTCGCATCAACAAGAGCTGCCCGGGAGACAGCGCATCGTCGCATCCGACGCCAGGAGGCGAAGTATGGCATCCAGATCGAAGCGCATCAAGGCTGGCCCCCTGCCAAGCGATGGTTTTCTGGGGAACTTCCTGGATCCCATCGATCGCCTGGAGGAAACCCTCTTTGCTCTCATGATCATGCTTTCCTTCACCCTGGCCATCAGGGTGGGGCTGCTCCTGGACGATTCGCATGGGCTTGTCAGCAGCGCGTATGTCAACAGATTGGTCTTCACGATTTTGACTGTCATTGTTGGCTGGGGTGCGATCGACGGTGTCATGTATGCCCTGCTGGCGGTGTTCGACCGCGGGGAGAAGCAGCGTCTGCTTGCGAGCGTGCAAACCGCGGCGACGCCTGACGAGGGCATCAAGGCGATTGCTGAAAAACTGGACCCCATCCTGGAGCCGATCACCCATGCTGCCCAGCGCCAACTGCTTTATGAAGATGTGCTCGTCCACCTGTCCGAGAGCCAGCCCAAACCGGTGGGCATCCGACGGGACGATCTGCTCGGCGCCGTCGGATGTGTTGTGGTGGCGGTGATCGCGGTGCTGCCCTCTCTGGTCCCCTTTGTGGTCGTGCCGGGCAACTTCCTGCTGGCGCTGCGGGTTTCGAACCTGGTGTCGTTCGCCATGCTGTTCGCGGCCGGGTGGAGTTATGGTCACTACAGCCGGATGAATCCCTGGAAGACCGGCCTGGCGATGTTGGCGGCCGGCGGCATCCTGGGCCTGACCGCGATATTCGTGGAAAGCTAGACGCTCCAGCGCTACTTCCCTTCACAAGAGACATTCAATGTATCCAAGCACGTTTAGGCTCCTGGCGTCCCTGGCTCTCCTGCTGATCTTGTCCTCGTGCACGCCCATCCCGCCGGCAGCGCCAGCGCCACTGGCGACGCCGGCTTCAACCCCCGCACCTGCGGCGGCAGCTCCGCAAGCAGTCGAGTACAACCTCGGCGAAGCCATGGTGGTCCAGGCGCAATTTCCTGAGGGCAGCCGGTTCCGTGAGATGCCGGTGCGGCTGAATGGAATGATCGCCGTGCCCGACGGCGAAGGACCGTTTCCGGTGGTCGTCATCCTGCACGGTACGCATCCGGGC
>JAKORQ010000289.1 GCA_029777755.1 Planctomycetota bacterium | reverse complement strand
CTGGCGGCATCGCCAAGAGCTGTCGCTACTGCTGCCTCTACATCAGCGTCAAGATCGCCCAGTGAATTGATAAGGTTGTAATCAACCATAAAAAAATAGAACCCTCGCGTGGCCCAAGGTTATCGCGCCTGCCATCCACGCTGCTGGCACACGCCCAAGCCAGAAATCGCCCGGCGGACCATCCGCCAGTGCAGAAACGAACAGTATATGGACACACATCACAAAAACAATGCAGGAACAGTGCAAAGCGTGAGGGTTCTGTCCGTGAATCCTTCCCCAGGGCTAACCACCTGGCGCATACCGCACAGCCTGCTAACGGCATGGCCTGTTATGCGGTGCCCCGACTGGCATGCAGCAGACTCAACTGTAGCAATATAATGCTTTAGTCAATAACACCGGCCGTACGGAGTGGCCACTTGGGGAGACATCGCGACTTATTTGTGTATAAGGGCCTGTATGCACCAGACTTATGCACCAAGAAAGACGGGATCTTCCTCCAGCGCAATCCGCCTGATGCGCCGGGGTGGCTTACAACGCAATGGAAGCAGGCCAAACCTCATGGTTCTGGGGGCATCGGGGCACGTAGCACAGGCGTTTCTGCGCAGACTGGGCGGCCGTCGCGATCTGTTCGGCTCCCTGGTCCTGGTCGACCGCAATGAGAACGTGCTGGAGAACCGTTTCCTTGAGCACTCGCGCCTCTGCTACAGCTTCGAGCAGCAGGAGGTTCGCCCCAGGGAAAACAAGGCCAGCTACCATCGCCTGCTGGACCGTCACAACGTCGATATCGTCCTGGACCTGACCGACCTGGACACCGTCCCCATATTCGAGGCAACGGATGAAGCCGGCGTCAGCTACATCAATACCGCCCTCAACGACGCCAATGTCGGCGTGCACGAGATGTTGAGGTCCATACATCCCACGCGACACCTGCCGCGCCGGGCGCCGCACATCATCAGCAGCGGCATGAACCCCGGGGCGGTGAATATCTGGGTGATGCACGGCGTGAAGCATTACGGAGTGCCGGAGGAGATCATCCATTTCGAGTACGACACCTCGATGTCCCTGAAGCGACGGCCGCTTATCACCTGGTCGCGGCGCGAGTTCCTGACCGAGACCGTGTGGGATCCCACCGGGCTGGTGGAAGATGGAGAGGTACGCGTGTTCGGCACCAACGCCATTCAGAACCGCATCGACCTCAAGCCCATCATGGAGCCGGTCTGCCCACTGCCTGAATACCCCCGTGGTTACCTGATCCTGCACGAGGAGAACATCAAGCTCGCCACCCGCTTCGGCATCTCATCGAAGTACATCTACGCGATCCATCCGCACACCATGGACCACCTCGACAAGTGCTGGCGGGAAAACGGCACGGTGCGCATCGGCGATCTCGATCTTGGCGACAACACCTCCATCCCACTAACTGGCAGCGACACGATCGGCGTGTGCCTTCAGTATCCCAAGCAACGGATCTACTACCTGCACAGCCTCTCCAACCAGTCGCTTGTCGGCGCCAATGCCACCTGCACGCAGGTAGCCATCGGCGTATGGGCTGCGATCAAGACGATGCTTTCCGAGGAACTTGAGAAGCGCGTCTACTTCCCCACTGACCTGTACAACACCATCTATCCCCACGTGCTATTCTCCAACCAGCGTGTCGAGTTGTTCGAGTGTGCCCTGCGAAACAAGGCATGGAAGATCACCCGGCATGTCCCGGAACTGCGTCCCCGCCTGCCAAAGGGCCAGGAACAGTTTGTCGTGTAAAGGAGATTTGCGATGGAGGGCGAGCGTGAAGGCTCGCCCTCTTTTCGTTGGCGACGGGACAATCAGGCGGCCATCTCTTCTTGTCTGCTGCTGATTCTGGTACTCTCTGCTACCATGCACCTTTTCGACACACTGGTTAACGCCCCTGTGGCGATTAGTTCGGCGGTCCTGTCGGCCGCTGCGCTCGGTTATGCCTGCTATCGCGTGCCGCAGACTTTGCCTAAGGATCGCACCCCGATGCTTGGGCTCTCGGCCGCCTTCATCTTCGCAGCGCAGATGCTCAACTTTCCCATCGTTGGCGGCGCTTCCGGGCACCTCCTGGGAGCCGCGCTGGCGGCCGTCCTGCTTGGACCGGCCGGGGCGATCATCGCCATGACCTCGGTGGTGGTGCTGCAATGTTTGATGTTTGCCGACGGTGGCCTCAGCGCCCTCGGGGCGAACGTATTCAACATGGCAGTGGTAGGTGTGCTGATAGGATATCCAGTGTACCGCGCAGCCCTGAAGCTCCTTGGTACCGCCAAAGCGCCATTGGCGGCGGGAATCTCTGCCTGGTGCAGCGTAGTGGTGGCGTCGGCGGTGTGCGGCGGACAGATGGCGCTTTCCCGCGTCGCCTCACCAGCCCTGCTCATCGGCGGCATGGTCGGCATCCACGCCATCATCGGCGTCGGCGAGGCGATCATCACGGGGATGGTGGTCGCGGCGCTGGCGAAGTCTAGACCCGATCTGCTTTCGCTGGAACAGAAGGCCCCGGTACGTGGCCAGTTCACCTCTGTGCTGGTTTTCGGCCTGCTGCTTTCCCTGGGCCTGGCGATGTTCGTTTCGCCGTTTGCCTGCCCCTGGCCGGACGGCATGGAGACAGTGGTTTCCCGGCTGGGCGTCGATCCGGAGACGGTTGAGCCGATCTGGAGCGGCATCATGCCCGACTACCAGTGGGAGCTGGTCTCCTCTGAAATCTGGTCAACCGCGTCGGCCGGCGCCGTTGGCACGATTGCCACCTTCATCATTGCATGGGCGCTGGTTCGCATATTGGCTATGCGCCGCTCCGGGGCCGTGCAGCCGGCTACTGCGGCCGCGGATAGCTCCTTGAACCGTTAGTTAAGGCTTAAAATAACTCCATGCCCACACGCACACTGCGCGACTTCATAGACAAGCTCGAATCCGCCGGCGAACTCGCCCGGGTGAAGGCCTCCGTTTCCCCACTGCTGGAGGTATCGGAGATCGCCGACCGCATGAGCAAGTCTCCTGCGCCCCATGGACACAAGGAGCTTGACCGCTCGCACGCCGCCGGCCTTGGCGGCAAGGCACTGCTGTTCGAGAACGTCACAGGGTGCGATTTCCCCCTGGCGATGAACCTGTATGGCTCCTATTGGCGCGTGTGCCAGGCGCTGGGCTGCGACAGGTTGCAGGAGATCGCCGACCGTATCGCCGACCTCGTCAAGCCGCAGATACCCACCAGTTTCTTCGACAAGCTGAAGCAGTTGCCCAAGCTGCTGGAGTTGGGATCCTACCCGCCCAGGATGGTTTCATCCGGCGTCTGCCAGGAGGTTGTGCTTGAGGGAGACAAGGCCGACCTGACGCGCCTGCCTGTGATCCAGTGCTGGCCGCTGGACGGCAAACTGGAGTCAGGCCTCATGAATGATCCGTTCGCCATCTCGCAGGTGAAGGTGCGCGGCACGGGAAGATATATCACGCTTGGGCAGATCTACACGCGAAACCCCGATACCGGCGAACGAAACATCGGCATGTATCGCGTGCAGGTGTTTGGCCCGCGTCTGGCGGCCATGCACTGGCACATCCATCACGATGGCGCGCGTCATTTTCGCCTCTGGCAGCGGCGCGGCCAGAAGATGCCTGTCGCCATCGCATTGGGTGGAGAGGCCGTGCTTCCCTATGCTGCCACCGCCCCCCTGCCCCCGGGCATGGATGAGGCGCTGTTCGCCGGCTTCCTCAATGGCGGCGCGATACAGATGGTCAAGTGCAAGACGGTGGACATGGAAGTGCCCGCCAACGCCGAAATCGTCATCGAGGGCTATGTCGATCCACATGAGCAGCTGATGGAAGGCCCCTTCGGCGATCACACCGGCTTCTATTCGCTGGCCCACTGGTTCCCGGCGATGACCGTCACCGCGATCACCCATCGCAGGGGCGCCATCTACCCGGCCACCATCGTCGGCAAGCCGCCCATGGAGGATTACTACCTGGGCAAGGCGACTGAGCGAATCTTCCTGCCGCTCCTGAAGATGCTCATCCCCGACATCATCGACTACTCACTGCCGATCTCGGGCGTCTTCCACAACTGCGCCTACGTGAAGATCAAGAAGGAATACGCCTTCCAGGCCCGCCGCGTGATGCACGCCATCTGGGGTGCGGGGCAGATGGCGCTTACCAAGTTCATCATCGTGGTGGATGAGCACGTCGACGTCCATGACGAGCAGCAGGTGCTCTTCCAGCTCTTCTCCAACTGCGACCCGGCCCGCGACATGGAAGTGGCATATGGGCCCACCGACATCCTCGACCACGCCACCCCCGACTTTGGCGCTGGCTCGAAGATCGGCTTCGATGCCACTGCCAAGTGGCCCGGCGAGGGCAAGGTGCGCGTCTGGCCGAAGGAGCTGGAGATGGACGAGGAGACGCGAGAACTGGTCACCCGCCGCTGGAAAGAATACGGGCTGTAGAGCCAGCCTGATCGGCTGTCTTTGCCTGGGATGTGAGCAGGTCTTGGCTGGCGCGAGATCGCCGGCCTGACCACCCTTTTCCGCTGCCGTCGGGCGTAGAATCTGCGGGACAATAAGCGCGGGAAAGCGAGGCAGCAGATGCATCACGGCAGAAAGATTCGCCCCGTTCCTGGCTCTGTAGCCGCAGACAAGCAGGTTCGCGCCCCCAGCCCTGGTGTAAGGGGAAGAGAGACGCACACCCTTTCCAGTTCCAGACGAAAGACCACCTACCGGACCCAGGGCGGAGCCAAGAAAGGGGCAGGACGCGGGTTCAAGGTGTAGACCATACCGCGGCATGGTTCTGCTACATCTGGCCAACGGGCAAGCCGGTATTGGTTTTCGCGGGAAATCCATAGAATCATGGCATGCCCATCCGTGCCATTGTTTTTGATTTTGACGGTCTGATCCTGGACACCGAGACGCCTGAGCTCGTTGCCTGGCAGGAGATCTTTCGCGAGTACGGCTGTGAACTACCCATTGACGTATGGGCAGACTGTATCGGCCGGCCCAGCGGCTACTTCGACACCTGCTCCTACCTGGAAAAGCTCAGCGGCAGGACTATCGACCACGAGGCAACCAAGGCACGCCGCCGGGCCCGCAGCCAGGAGCTGATGGAGCAGGAAGGAGCGATGCCCGGCGTCGAGGATTATCTCCACCAGGCCCGCGCACTTGGCTTGAAGACCGCCATCGCCTCCAGTTCCAGCAGCGGATGGGTCGTCGGGCACCTGAAGCGGCTCGGGCTGGATAGTCTGTTTGATTCCTTCACCTGCTCCGAGCACACCAGCAATCACAAGCCCAATCCGGAGCCGTATCTGTGTGCCCTGCGCTCGCTGGGAATACCCCCGGCGGATGCCTTCGCACTGGAGGATTCACCCAACGGCGTAACCGCCGCCAAGGCGGCCGGGCTGTTCTGCGTAGCGGTGCCCAATCCGGTCACCGGCAGGCTCGATCTCTCCCACGCAGACCTGATCATCCCAAGCCTGAAGGAAAAGCCGCTTGAAGAACTGATCCGGCACATCGAGCAGAAGGCAGATCGAGCATCTACTTGACCGGAAACCAGCAGCTGGCGGGAAAATACTCCTCCAGAGCCCCCATGGCAGGTTCACCTTCGCCAACGGGCCAAAATGAAGAACCCCGTCACCGGCCCTCACTTGCCGATGACGGGGCTACCTGGAACCTCATGCCTGCCGGATCTACTGTTCGCGGATGCGTACGCCATCCTTGAGGAACTGCTCGGTGCCGCCCCACGGCGTTACGCCGTCCTCCTTCATGATGAGTTCACTGGAGTACTGCGCCAGGAAGATTCGCCTCATGTTCTTTGTGCGATTTGCGCCGGAGCTGTGGAACACGTAGCTGGTGAAACAGGCGATGCTGCCGGCCGGGGCGATCACCGGAATCCCCCTGTCGCTGCCGAAGTATCCCACCCGGTCGTTGGTCTCTGGATCAACGGTATGCTGCACCCAGGTGCGGATCCCGGATCGGCTGTAAGGCAGCAGGTAGACCGTGCCGTTCTCCTCAGTCACATCATCAAGAGTGATCCAGCAGGTCAGGTACGGCTTGTGATTGGGATGAACGTATCCTGAATCCTGGTGCCAGCTGAACTTCATCCCCTGCTCCGCGCACTTCACCACGTACTGGTTCCAGAACAGGTAGGCATTTGGCCCAAGGGTGGCGCGGCAGACCTCGGCCATCAGTTCACTGAAGATGAACTTCCCCAGGATTGGCCGCTGGGCGTAGCAGTTACTGACGAAATAACGCTTGTTGCGATGATTGATGCCCAGGACGTCGGTTCCCTGCTCGTCCATCCTGGCGTTCATGCGATCGATAAATCCGCCGCACTCGCTGCGGAGCAGTTCCAGATGCTCGGCGGGCAGCACGCCGGGAAGGATGAAGTATCCCTCATCGCGGAACTGCTGCTTCAACTCATCGGTGATGACTGACGTGTACGTGACGCTCATGGGTTCTCCTTCACCGAAGCTCCCTGCCTCGGTGTTTCATTATTCCGCGGCGGGAAATGGGCATTCTTCTCATCTTCCGGCCTACAGTTCTCATAATTTGTCGATGAAGCAGAAGCTGAAATATCCCTCCGGGCTGGAAGCGGGAGTCTGGCTACATCGCCACCCCACGCAGATGCTGCATACCCACCGCCATGAGGACCTTGAGATAAACCTCGCCGTGCGCGGCCGGGCAACGTACCTCATCAAGGATCAGCGTTACGATATGATCGCCGGCACGCTTCTGTGGCTCTTCCCCGACCAGGAGCATCTGCTTATCGAGCAATCCCCCGACTTCCAGATGTGGATCATGGTATGGCGCAGGCAGTCTGTCCGGCGGCTCTGTCGCGACTACGCGCCCACGCTGCTGGCACGCGATCCCGAAGGGAACTTCTGCCTGCAACTGTCGGAGCAGACCTCTCGGAGGCTGGCCCTGCTCTATTCTGGACTTCACCAATCAATGCAGGACCCCAGGCGGCTGAATGCCGGGGCCGCCTATGCCCTGCTGGAGAGTTTCGCCGCCTCGCGCGATGCCGATCGCCGGGCGCCGCTCCGCCGGGTACACCCGGCGTGGAGCAGGCGGCGCGACTGATCTACACCGAGAGCGGCGACCTGACGCTTGCCTCAATCGCACAACAGGTTGGGCTTAGCGAATCTCGGCTCAGTCGCCTCTTTCGCGCGCAGATGGGAGTCACGCTGGTGGGATACCGCCAGCGTCGTGCACTGGAGAGATTCCTGGAACTGCTGCCTGCCCGCCGGGGAAGGAAACTGATGAGCGTCGCCCTTGAGGCGGGCTTCGGCAGCTACCCCCAGTTTCACCGCATCTTCTGCCGCGAGATGGGCATGTCACCGCAGGAATACCTGCGCGACAACCCCGGACCATGACGCCTCAGCAGGCTGATGCGCAGCGCAAATGACCCGCGTACCCTCATCTGTAGGGCATTTCCTGATGCCTGCAATCCCGCTTGAGTCGGCACTTCGTTTGCATTTTGCCGCCGTAGAGACGGTTTGACGATAGGCACCTGGAAGGGAGATCGCATGCGCGTTTGGCCGGGACGATCATATCCGCTTGGCGCCACATGGGACGGCAGCGGTGTCAATTTCGCCATATTCTCAGAGAACGCCAGCCGGGTGGAGTTGTGTCTTTTTGATTCACCCGACGACCAGCATGAAACAGCGCGCATCTCGCTGCCGGAGAAAACAGACCAGGTCTGGCATGGGTATCTTCCCGACGTCGAGCCGGGTCAACTGTACGGATACCGCGTCTACGGCAATTACTCTCCCGATGAAGGGCATCGCTTCAATCCCAACAAGGTAGTGCTGGATCCATATGCCAAGGCGATCGGCAGGGATGTCCGCTGGGATGATTCACTTTTTGCGTATGCAGTGGGGGAAGACGATCTGACTGCTTCCACCACCGACAGTGCGGCATTGTGCCCACTGGCGGCCGTCATCGACACCGCCTTCACGTGGGGCGATGACCGCCCGCCGCGCACGCCCTGGAGCAGGACGCTGATCTACGAGGTGCATGTGCGCGGCGCCACCATGCTGCACCCCGGCGTGGAGGAGGATCGTCGCGGCACGTACTCCGGCCTCTCCTCGCAGGCCATGCTTGACCACATGCTCAGCCTGGGCGTAACCGCCGTCGAACTGCTGCCCGTCCATTACCATCTCGATGACCGCAACCTGGTTGAGAAGGGACTGACCAACTACTGGGGGTACAACACTCTCGGGTTCTTCGCGCCACACCTGCAGTACGCCTCCAAGGCCAGCCCGCGAAAGAGCGTTAACGAGTTCAAGATGATGGTGCGCGAGCTGCACAAGGCCGGCATCGAGGTGATCCTCGACGTTGTCTACAACCATACCTGCGAAGGCAGCCACATGGGCCCGACGCTCTCCTGGCGCGGTGTGGACAACTCCAGCTACTATCGTCTTACCGCCGACAATCCGCGCTACTACATGGACTACACCGGCTGCGGCAACACCCTCAACGTGCGCCATCCCCGCGTACTGCAGATGATCATGGACTCCCTGCGCTACTGGGTGACGGAGATGCACGTGGATGGATTCCGCTTCGATCTTGCCAGCGCGCTGGCCCGAGAGCTGCACGAGGTGGACCGCCTCGGCGCATTCTTCGACATCATCCACCAGGACCCGGTCCTCTCGCAGGTGAAGCTGATCGCCGAGCCCTGGGACGTCGGCCCCGGCGGTTACCAGGTGGGCAACTTCCCTGTCCTCTGGACCGAATGGAACGGCAAGTATCGCGACACCATCCGCCGCTTCTGGAAAGGTGACGGCGGGCTGGTATCGGAGCTCGCCACCCGCCTGGCCGGCTCCAGCGACCT
>JAKORQ010000288.1 GCA_029777755.1 Planctomycetota bacterium | reverse complement strand
GCATCATGCTGGCCCTGCTGCTCGACCAGCCGTTCTGGGGCAGAGGCATCGTCCGTGTGCTGATGATTTCGCCCTTCTTCATCATGCCGACCGTGTCTTCCCTGGTCTGGAAAAACCTCATCATGCATCCGGTGTTCGGCCTGTTCGCCGGAATCCAGAAATTCTTCGGCGCCGATCAGGCGTTTGACTGGTTTGCCAGGGTGCCGCTGCTTTCGGTCGGCATCGTCGTTTCCTGGCAGTGGCTCCCTTATGCGGCGTTGATCCTGCTCACCGCTCTGCAATCACTCGACGAGGAGCAGAAGGACGCCGCCGCGATGGATGGCGCGAAGTCGTGGAATTACTTCTATCACATCGTGCTGCCGCATCTGGCGCGGCCGATCACCGTGGTGATCCTCATCGAAACCATTTTCCTGATGAATGTGTTCGCCGAGATCAAGGTGACCTCGGTCGGCGGCTTCGCGGGCAACCTGACCTATCTGGTGTTCTCACTTCTGAACGATGCAACCGATGTCGGCATGGCAGCAGCCGGCGGCCTCGTCGCGGTTGTGCTGGCCAACATCGTGGCAGCCTTCCTGGTCCGTCTGGTCGGCAAGAATCTGGAGGCCTGAGGCATGGCGCGCAAAGCATCTCTCCGCAAGACAGCCATCGTCACCATCGCGGCCTGGGTAATCGGATTTCTGATGTTCTTCCCGATTCTCTGGACGCTGGTCGCAGCCCTCAAGACCGAGTCCGATGCCTACACTCTGCCGCAGAACATGTTTTCGACACCCTGGACGCTGGAGAATTTCGCCATCGTGCAGGATCGTTCCGACTATCTGCGCTATCTCTTCAACACGACGGTGATCGTCGTCCTGTCGACCTTGCTGGGCCTTGCCTTCGCCATCCCGGCGGCTTGGTCCATGGCCTTCGCGCCGCAAGCGGCAGCCCGCGGCAAACTCGGCAATCTGGGCTGGGCGGTGCTGACCGCCGCGAGTCTGGCGATCGCCTTTGTGGTGCTGCGCCTCAACGACTGGCAGCCGCCCAATGCCTTCACCGGCTTCGCCCTGCTCCTGCTGTTCTTCGTGCCGGTATCGATGTGGGTGTGGACCCGTGGTACCACCACCACGCTGTTGTGGATTCTCTCGACCAAGATGATGCCGCCCGCCGGCGCACTGATCCCCATCTATCTGATCTTCAACCGCAACGGCCTGATCTTCAAGGACTGGGGCGGCGTCAATCTGTCCGACTATAACCTGATCGACAGCTTCTGGGGCTTCGTGCCGCTGATGACGCTGTTCAACCTGCCGATCATGATCTGGATGCTGTTCACCTATTTCAAGGAAATTCCGGTGGGCATTCTCGAGGCGGCCCGGATGGATGGGGCCAGCCTGTGGAACGAGCTCGCCCGCATTCTCACCCCCATGGCACTGCCCGGCATCGCTTCCACCTGTTTGCTCAACGCCATCCTGACATGGAACGAGGCCTTCTGGTCCCTCAACCTCACCAACAAATATGCTGCACCCCTCGCCTTCATGATCTCGGAATACTCAAGTCCCGAGGGACAGTTCTGGGCGAAACTTTCAGCCGCCTCGATCATGGCCATCACGCCGATCCTGATCATCGGCTGGTTCTCGCAGCGCCAGCTGGTGCGCGGACTTACATTCGGAGCGGTGAAATAACATGGGCAACATCACACTCAAGAAGGTCCGCAAGGCGTTCGGCGACGCCGTCATCATTCCCGGCGCGGATCTGGAAGTCCGCGATGGCGAGTTCGTGGTGTTCGTCGGCCCCTCGGGCTGTGGCAAATCCACCCTGCTCCGCCTCATCGCCGGGCTTGAAGACCTCACCTCCGGGGTAATTGAGATCGACGGCGAGGATGTATCCGAAAAGGCGCCGGGCGATCGCGGACTCGCCATGGTG
>JAKORQ010000287.1 GCA_029777755.1 Planctomycetota bacterium | reverse complement strand
GCGACCCCCTGACCCCCAGTCAGGTGCGCTACCAAGCTGCGCTACAGCCCGTCGCACGCCGCGGCGTGCCCGTCCAGATTAGCGTGAGTGGCAGTCGCCTCGGAGATCCCCCTCGGCCAGTCACGCACCGCTGCGCTGGCTGTCGTCTGTGCTATGAGGTCTCGCTCGGACTACGCTCCGGCCCATGGGCTTGGCCCTCGTGATGGTTCCGGCCGCCGTGGGCGGCGATGCCGGCGTGCCCGATCTCGTGGTGGACATCGGGCTGGCGCTGGTCGCCGCAGGAGTGCTGGCCATCGGGTTCACGCGGCTACGGATCCCCACGGTGGCAGCCTTCCTGCTCGCCGGCGTCCTGCTCGGACCTACGGCAAGCGGACTGATCAGCGATCCCGTCAATATCGACACCATCGCGCAGTTGGGTCTGATCCTGTTGCTCTTCCTGATCGGGCTGGAGATCGACATCCGCGGCCTGTTCGCTCGCGGACGGACAGTGATCGTGGCGGGGCTTCTGCAGTACCCGCTCACAACCTTGTTCGGCTACCTCGTCGCCCAGGCGTTCATCCTGGCCGGTGTCACGCTCGAGACGTTAGGGGGCAACTACGCAGCCCTGTACGTGGGACTGGCGATTGCCGCCTCGTCGACACTGATCGTGGGCGCACTGTTTCAGCAGACGTTCACCCTGGACACCCAAACCGGTCGCATGGCTCTGGCTCTGCTCGTGTTCCAGGACATCTGGGCAATCGTCGTCCTCGCGATCCAGCCGAATCTGGACGATCCGCAGATCCTGCCCATTGCATCCGCCTTCGTGGGCATCGCGCTTGTGGCAGCCGGCGCGATGGCCGTGGCCCACTGGGTGCTGCCGATCGGCTTTCACTGGATCGCCAAGCAGCCATCCACGATTCTCATCGCCTCGCTCGCCTGGTGCTTCGCAGTAGTTCTCGCCGGCAGTTCCTTGGATCAGGCCGTCACCGCGCTGACCGGCGCGCAGACAGAGTTCAACGTCAGCGCAGGCATGGGCGCCCTGATCGCCGGAGTGACCATGGCAAGCCTCCCGTTCAGCGCAGAGATCGTACGTCAGGTCTCAGTAGTCCGTGACTTCTTCGTCACGCTCTTCTTCGTGGGTCTGGGCATGACCATCCCTGCGCCCGATGGAGTCGCAATCCTGCTCGTCGCGGTGGCGCTG
>JAKORQ010000029.1 GCA_029777755.1 Planctomycetota bacterium | reverse complement strand
GTTCGATTCTCTGCCGGTGCTGTCCCTGCTGGCGGGGGTGTCGCTGATCTACGCACTCTGGGCGGGGCTGCGCTGGCGCATCCTTCATGTGCTCTTCGGACTGTTCTGGGGATGGGTGATACTGAGCACGCTGTCTTACCTGTGGCACCATGACCTGTCGCGCGCGGTGGACATGTTACGCACGTTTGTCCTCAGGTTCATGCCGCTGATGATGGCATCGGTGGTGCTGGTGAGCACCGCGAGGCCGGTGGATGTGCTTCGATTCCTGCGTCGCTTGAGGGTAGGGGCGATCGTGCTGATCCCCGTAGCCGGGGTGATTCGCAGCATCCCCCAGAGCCATCGGGAGATGCGCTATGCCATTGCCCGGCTGAAGCAGGAGGGGGTGTGGAAAGGCCCATGGTCGATCCTGCGCCATCCGGTGCTGATCGGGCGAACATTGCTTGGCCCACAGTTCCACCGCTGGCGCACGGAGCTGATGGAGGATTGAGAATCAATCGCTATCAGATGCCCTGTATACGCACCAACGAAGAGGGAGGAAACAAGTGGTTCCTCCCTCTTTCCATCTAGGCGTTGAGATCCGGCAATGATCAATCGCTGCCAGGAAGCTGGCCGGCGAGGAAGCCCTCGAGCTTCTTGGCGCGGACAGGATGCTGCAACTTGCGGATAGCCTTGGCTTCCACCTGGCGCACACGCTCGCGGGTGACCTTGAAGATTCGGCCGACCTCTTCCAGCGTGTAGGTGTATCCATCGCCGATACCATAGCGCAGCTTGATGATCTCGCGCTCGCGGTAGGTCAGCGTCTTGAGGACCTGCTCGATCTTGTCCTTGAGCATCTCCTGGGTCGCCGACTCCACCGGGTTCTCGGCCTTCTCGTCCTCGATGAAATCGCCGAAGTAGCTGTCTTCCGACTCGCCCACCGGCCGATCCAGCGAGATCGGGTGGCGGCTGATTTTCAGGACACGCCGCGTCTCACTGACGCTCATCTTGGCCTTCTTGGCGATCTCCTCGATCGTGGGCTCCCGGCCGAGCTCCTGCGTGAGCTGCTTGCTGATGTTGCGCAGCTTGCTCATCGTCTCGATCATGTGCACC
>JAKORQ010000286.1 GCA_029777755.1 Planctomycetota bacterium | reverse complement strand
TACTCGGATCAAACGCGTGGAGGTAATAAGGAGGACGTAAACATGTCCAGTTTGATACCGTACCGGCGTGATGATCCTTTCCGTGAGATGGAACGCATGCTGGATACCATGCGCGACTTTGTGCGGCTCGGCCCCTCGGCAAGCTGGTATACCCAGCCGAGCTTCACCCAGCTTCCGATCAACATGCGCGAGGAGAACAACGAACTCGTCATCGAGGCGTCGATGGCGGGCGTGAGCGAGGATGATATCCACATCGACGTGAGCGACGACATCCTCACCATTACCGCGAACCGGCAGGAGGAGCACGAGCAGGAAGGCCAGCACTGGCACATCCGCGAGTTCCGCTACGGGCGTGCGTCGCGCTCCATCCGCCTGCCGAAGGAGGTCAACGCGGACCGGGCCGAGGCCCATCTGGAGCAGGGCATCCTGACCATTCGCATGCCGCTGGAGCGCCCCAGCACCCAGCGCATCCAGATCAAGCCCCGCAAGACGGTTCCGGGCAAGGCTGAATAACCTGTCCGGGGGTTCATCGCAGAGGCGCAGCGTGCGCCTCTGCCGTTTTTATCCGCATACAAGCCAAAGAGGAGACAGATGGCACTTTACGTCGTCATGCTCGGCGCGCCGGGCTCCGGCAAAGGCACACAGGCAAAGCGCCTGTCTGCCGCCTTCCACGTTCCGCACATTTCTACCGGCGACATGTTCCGGGCAATGAAGGCTGACACCTCTGAGCTTGCGCGACGGGTGCGGGCCATCATGGAGCGCGGCGAGCTTGTGCCCGACGATCTGACCATCGAGATGGTCCGCGAGCGGCTAAAGCAGCCCGACGCCAGAGCCGGCGCGATCTTCGACGGCTTCCCGCGGACAATCGAGCAGGCCAACGCCCTCGACGCCATGCTTGAGGAGATGTACGGGGAGCAGATCGACGTGGCGCTGCTCCTCAACGTGCCAGAGGACGAGATCACCCGGCGCATCCTGAAGCGTGCCGAGGTTGAAGGGCGGGCAGACGACACCGAGGAGGTAATCCACAAGCGCCACCAGACGTATCTGGAGCAGACGACGCCGCTCATCGACTACTTCAGCAGGCAGGGCAAGCTTGTCGAGGTGGACGGCGACCGGCCTATTGAGGTCATTACGGAAGACCTCATTGCGCAGATCAAAAGCAACCTCTGACCTCACGACCGGCAGCGCGGAGCGAAAAGAAAACCCCGGGCACAGGCCCGGGACTTCATGATTAAGAACGATCAACAGATGATGATTGCAGCGCGACCTGTCCAGAGGGTCAGATGACAGCCGCCGGGTTACGGTCCAGGTTAGTGGTGGGCGGCGGCCCATCGAGGATGTCGCGCACCAACTGCTGGAGCCGGAGCGGGCTGAACGGCTTTAGGATATAATCGTCAGCACCAACGGCGTAGCCCCGCTCCCTGTCGGCTGCCTGGCTTTTCG
>JAKORQ010000285.1 GCA_029777755.1 Planctomycetota bacterium | reverse complement strand
GTCGCTTGCAATACCCGGCGCTACCACAGCCTGCTGTGCGCGGCGCTGCATCCGCCAGCGGGAAGGCACGTGCTGCTCAGCAGGATCGGCGAAGTGATCCAGCTAGATGGAAGCCAGCTCACATATGAGCTATCCATCAACCAGTTCGGCGACGACATGCACCCGAAGGGGTATCAGCACCTTCAGGAGTTCCATCTGGCCGACACCGCTCGATGGGTTTACCAGGTCGAGAATGTCCGCATCGAGAAGGAACTGCTGCTGTGCTGGGGCCGCAATCTCAGTGGCGTGCGCTATACCGTTCATCCGGGTCAGCGGCGCGTGCGCTTGGAGTTGCTGCCATTCGTAGCGATGCGCGACTTCCATGCCCTGCGCCATGGGACGGATGCCACATTCCAACTGCATAGCTGGGGCAGGCATGTCACCATCACCGAGAACAGGCTCTTCCTGCAACTGATGAGCGACCGTGCCGAATGGCAGGAGAAGCCATACTGGTGGTACGGGCATCTGTATGCGGTAGAACGCTTCCGCGGACTGGACTTTACCGAGGAGCTGTGGAACCCCGGCCGATTCATCATGGAAGCCTCCGGGGAGCCGCAGACTGTCACCATATGGGCGAGCAGCGAGCCGGTAGATATGCCGGATTGGGTTAAGCAGTTGGCGGCCAGGCGCGAGCGGATAGAGGAGTCGTCGCGCGGGCTTCCGCCTGATGCCAGCGAGCCGGTACGAAAGCTCTGGTGTGCGGCCGACGCGTTTGTGGTCGAGAAGCATGTCCCCAACTCGCCGCCAGGCAAGACGATCATCGCCGGGTATCCGTGGTTCATGGACTGGGGCCGCGACACCATGATCGCGCTACCTGGGCTGCTGCTGGAGCGGCATAGGTTCGAAGATGCCTGGTCAGTGCTGTCGGTTTTTGCCTCGCATGTGAGCGAGGGGATGATCCCCAACCGTTTCGACGACTACACCGGCGAGCCCCACTACAACACGGTGGACGCCAGCCTCTGGTTCATCCATGCCTGCTTCGAGTACCTGAAGAAGAGCGGGGATCGCGTACGCTTCGAGCAGGTGCTTCGCCCTGCCTGCGAGGCAATCGTCGATGGGTATCGCAACGGCACGAGATACTTCATACGC
>JAKORQ010000284.1 GCA_029777755.1 Planctomycetota bacterium | reverse complement strand
CTGGCGCGATCTGACGGACCCGCGCCTGGCGGGATGGATCGTGCTGGCCGACCCCAGCCGCTCGGCCTCGGCGCGGCAGGCATACATGATCATCGTGGAGCGGGCGATGGCCGACGCCTCCGAGCGAGGCGAATCGGAGGATTCCGGCTGGGCAGATGGCATGGGCCTGATCCGCCAGATCGCCGCCAATGCGAGGATGTTCTCCGATGCCTCGTCAGTGGTGCCGATCATGATATCGCAGGGTGAGGCGGCCGCGGGGATGGCGATCGACTTCTACGCCCGCACGCAGGCCGAGGCGGTTGGCCGGGATCGCATGGGATATGTTGAGCCGGAGAACGCCACCATCATCAACCCCGACCCCATTGGCATGCTTAAGGGAGCGCCTGACCCGGAGCTGGCCCAGCGGTTCATCCGGTTTGTGCTGTCGCGAGAAGGTCAACTGCTCTGGAACACGAAGCCCGGCGCACCCGGCGGGCCGGCCAGCAATGCCCTGCGCCGCCTGCCGATTCGTCGCGACGTTTACGCGGACATGAGCAATTTCACCGACCAGGTGAACCCCTTCCAAGCGGCCAGTTCGTTCAACAAGCGTAACGATCGCGAGAGGACTTTCCCCTTCCTGGGCGAGCTGATCCAGGCAAGCTGCATCGACCAGCTCGATGAGCTGCACCTGACCCGCAAGGAAATCCTGCAATCGCCGCTGGCGGAAGAGCTGGATGCCCGACTGGGGCGCTTCCCCTTCGACCAGAAGGAGGCGCTGGAGCGGATGGGTAAGTTCCGCTCGAGAGATGTGAGCGTCGCGGAGAAGCTGCGCATGCAGCGGCAGTGGTCACTTGAGTTTGAGGATGAATACCGCCGGCTCCGCCAGCAGGCGCGCGAGGCACGATAAGGTACATAGAGATTTCGCGGAGTTTCGCGGAGAAAGGTCAAGAATGAGCGATCTGCACTATTACAACCCTGCCTGGATCGAGAAGATCGGCAAGACGATCAAGACAGACATCTGCATCTACGGCGCCACGTCGGCCGGCATCATAGCGGCCATTCGTGCCCGCCTGCTGGGAAAGGATGTGGCGCTGCTGCACCCGGGCAAGTTCATCGGTGGATTGACCACCGGCGGCCTGGGACTCACCGACTATGGCCGAAAGCATGTCATCGGCGGCCTGGCGCGCGAGTTCTACCGGCTGGTCGGGCAGCACTACAAGAAGGAGGAGGAGTTCCACTTCGAGCCGCGCGTGGCTTCCCAGGTCTACCAGCAGATGCTGCATGAGGCCGGGCAGGATGTGATCCTCTGCCAGTACCTGAAGGATGTGGAGACATCCGCCGGCAAAATCACCGCCATCACCACCCTCTCAGATCTGCGCGTTGAGGCGAAGGTCTTCATCGACGCCACCTACGAGGGCGACCTGATGGCGAAGGCCGGCGTCAGCTACACGACCGGCCGCGAAGGCAATGACGTCTACGGCGAGACTCTCAACGGCGTGCAGGTGCTCAATAAGCACCAGTTCAGCCATCCGGTCGACCCTTACGTGAAGAAGGGTGACCCTTCCAGCGGACTGCTGCCGTTTGTAGATGCAGAGGACAGGACGCAGCAGATAGGCAAGGGGGACCATCGCATCCAGGCGTACTGCTTCCGCATGTGCATGACCGATGATCCGACGCTGATCATCCCATGGGAGAAGCCCGAGCAGTTTAACCCCCTGCTGTACGTGCTGGCCGAGCGCTGGTTCCAGGGAGACAAGGACGAGTACAACGAGCAGCTGCCCACACCCGACAGCGTGGTGCCGCGGAAATTTGACGTGATGCCCAACCGCACACCGCAGGGCTTCCGCAAGACCGACACCAACAACCACGGCCCGATCTCCAGCGACTTCATCGGCGCCAACTACGGCTGGCCGGAAGGCAGCTATGAACAGCGAGAGAAGATCTTCCAGGCGCACGTGAACTACCAGAAGGGATACTACTGGTACATGGCCAACGCCGCGGAGATCCCGGAGCGCTATCGCCGGGCGTACTCCACGTGGGGACTGTCGAAGGATGAGTTCGTCGAGACCGGGCACTGGCCGCACACGTTGTATGTGCGCGAGGCCCGGCGAATGGTCAGCGATTACGTGATCACCGAGCATGATTGCCGCGGCACGCGCAGGGCCGAGGATTCCATCGGCATGGGCAGCTACGGCATGGACTCCCACAACTGCTCGCGTTTCGTGAAGAATGGACGCGTGCTGAACGATGGCGATGTGCAGGTGCACGGCTTCCCGCCCTACGGCATCTCCTACCGCTCGATCATCCCCAGGGGCGGCGAATGCCAGAACCTGCTGGTGCCAGTCTGCCTGTCGGCCAGCCACATCGCCTATGGCTCAGCGCGGATGGAGCCGGTGTTCATGGTGCTCGGCGAAAGCGCTGCCTACGCCGCCTGCATGTGCGTGGACAACAACTACGCGGTACAGCAGGTGCCGTATGCCAGGCTGCGAGAGGAACTGCTGGTGGCGCAGCAGGTGCTGGAAGTACCG
>JAKORQ010000283.1 GCA_029777755.1 Planctomycetota bacterium | reverse complement strand
CTCACACGCGGGCGTGGATTGAAACATGCCGCGACGGGTGCGGGTGCGGGATAGTGGCGCGTCGCCCGCTCACACGCGGGCGTGGATTGAAACCGATTGGATAACAAACGTGGTGGCCATCGCTTTCGTCGCCCGCTCACACGCGGGCGTGGATTGAAACACACCACGCAGGTCGGGCGTGGTGGTGGCGTACACGTCGCCCGCTCACACGCGGGCGTGGATTGAAACTGGTGCGCGTCAAGCGCCGCCATGAAGCGATCAAGTCGCCCGCCACACGCGGGCTTGAATTGAAACATGTGTGGGCGGTCGAGTGGGAATGCGAAAACGAGGTCGCCCAATCACACGTTGCGCTGTGCATCGTGGCTGTTGATTGACTCCGCGTTTGCAGTCGCCCGGATTGCATGGCTCTGAGCGTGCGTGTTCGCCGAGGATCGCCCTGGCTCCCGCAGTTCCGGCGGATTTTCTCTACTGATACCGCCGGCGACCGCCCGCTCCAATTGATCTAGTCCAGGCTCGACCGACCGCCCTTCTCAGGTCCTTGATCTCTCACTTCTGAATGCTTTGCGGCCCTGCTGCACCTGGCCCGGTTACTGGGCGTGGAGGATTAGCCATGCGGCGCGGCGGGTGATGTGTACCGCGGTCTTGAGTGTGCGGCCCTCCTGGTGGAAGCCGACCGGCAGCGGCTGGTTGGCGTGCAGGTCCATCACATCCATGCGCGATACCGTGAATGACTCGGGCAGCTCCAGTGTCAGCTCAGAGTCAAAGTCCACATCCTTCTTCTGTAGCTGGTCCATGCGCCAGAACGGCACGACGATCGCGCCGTCGCTCTTGCGCTGCCAGGCGAAGTGCTTGATGCTTTCCGGCCAGTTGTTGAAGACCGGATTCACGTCGATCGGCACAAGGTCGTCGGGATCGCCGAACGTTTTCGCGATCTGCTGATAGGCCACATATGCCGGGCGCACGTGCGATATGTTGTTAGCCACCAGGCCCCAGCCCGAGGCGCCCACTACCGCGTCATCCTCCTTGAAGTCATACCAGTGGACGCGCTCGATCGGCAGGCCGCGGTTCACGCGGGCGGCCAGCAGGATCAGCATGTGGCGGCTGAGGTAATCGGCCTGCCACTGAGCATCGCGCGTCGAGGTTATCTCATATCCCAGCTCCGTGAAATATAGCTTCAGCGGCCGACGGTTGACGTTGTACTTCTCAACAAGCGTCCAGAAGTCGACCAGTTCCTTTTCGTAGCCATTGGGATCTTTGCGCGACTGCAGGAACACGCCGCCCTCCGGCTGAGTCTCGCTCTCGCAGTAAGGATGCGCGCTCACTCCATCGGCAAACTCCAGCAGGCCGGCCTCGAAGCACTTGATGGCCCAGTAGATGGCCTGGTCGCGCTCCTCGCTGCCGGCCTCGGCCAGCATGTCGGGGCGCATCCACACGCCGCCCATCCCGGAGAAGGAGCCTACGATGATCGGCAGATCCGGCTTCTCCTGGCGCAGCAGGCGCGCCACCTCACGGGCAGAGTCGACATAGTCCTGGTAGCTGTGCTTCCAGAATGGCGGAAGGTTAGGCTCGTTGCCGATCTCCACCGCCTCGATGCAGCGGTAGCGCTTTGCCATGTCGGCGATCCAGCGGCAGAAGGACTCCAGGCCGGGTTCGCCGGGCTTCCCGTCGCCGCCGGAGTTGGAGACGATGGCGCAGATCACCACGTTGATCCCGGCACGGTCGTACGCGGCAATATACTGTTCAACGAGCTTGCGGTTTTCGGCCAGTTCCTCCTTGAAGTAGTCCTGGTAGATCGGCTCGCGTACGGATGAGATTCGCAGCAGCTGCATGAATGGCAGCGTGTACTCCATGCGCCAGTACTGCGAGAAATGGCCGGGGTAGAAATGGTCGGTGTGCAGCATATGCCCGGCGGCGCCGAAGATGGACTTCTGCGGCGGGGCTGGCAGATCGATCGGCCTGGGCGGGAGAAATGTCACCGGCTTGAGCGGATCAGGCTTGGCGGCGGCGGCCGCCTGGAGCCATGCGTTCAGCTCCTCGTCAGAAATGGTTTGCGTCTCAAAGGTGACTTCGCCGATGACGATCTGACGATTCGTCCCCTCAAAGCGGGTGCGAAGGCTGCGGGCGCAGATTCCATCGCCGGGCACGGGCAGGGAGATCCTCTGGATCGCCCCCTTCTGGAACGGGATGGGCAGAGTCACATTCGGCTCATCGTCGAACTGGCCATCCTCTCCTGCGGCAAAAAGCTGTAGCAGGCGCGGGTGTGTAGCATCGGTGTCGGGATTCACGGGGTGATGAATGGCCACCTGTAGCGAGCGGACCCTCACCGGCGCGGCGAAGTTCCAGTCGATGACGAAGGTCTTGCAGTCCCAGGTGCCCCAGGATGCGCTCTGGTCGTTGCCGTCGATGAGGACCGTGCGGTCAGCGTCGGTCTGGTTCATCAGGTCAAGGCTGGGCTGTGGCGGATAGTCGTACTTGACCGCCGGCGTTTGCGCTGCGGAAAAACCAGTACCCAGCAAGATCATGGCCAACAACACTAGCGACAACTTGAGCATACACAGACTCCTGTCCTGCTTCGCACGTTGCACTTCGCGCTGCGCGAGAGAATCGAATCGTCAGCCGCCGTGGTGTGCGGGCGGCTGGGGTGAAATTACAGAATCCATATCGACCTAGTGCCGGCGCCGACGGAGAAGGACACCGGCACACATCGCCACCAAACCGATCGATGTCGGCTCGGGGACAACCGTCTCGAAGGTGAGGTCTGTCAGTTCCAGGCCGGCGTCGCCGATCTCCGTGCCAGAGGTGAAGATCACCTGCAGTTCATCCCCGGCCGAAATGGGGGTGATGGTGGAAAATTCGTTGTACTTCCACTCCTTACGGAAATCCCACTCGGTCCCGCCCTCATCGACGATGATGCCGTGATCGAGAATCGTCGTCGGCGGTAGGGCGTCGATGCCCTGGGTGATGTTGGCGATCTGCACCTGGCCGCCGGTGATGCTCTGGCGGAAAGCGGCCCAGAACTTGATCACGCCCTGCCCGGCCGGGATGTCCTCCGGCGCGGTCACGGTGATGACCAGGATGCCCGGATAGCTCTGGTCCCAGCCGTTTATCTCGATGCCACCGGGGATGGCGATATTGGGGGTGGAGGGGTCGTTGTCGTGGTCGTAAGAATCGCCGATGTTGCGCTGCCAGGCGAAGGACTGTCCCGGTCCGCCCTCGATGCCCGAGAAGTTCTGCCACGGGGGATCGAATCGGCCGCCGCCGGGCGCCTGCGCCGGGAGCACGGGCGAGCTGTCGAGATTCGTCACGCCGATGGATCCGTCGTACGCAACGTTCACCTGCGAGAAATCGTTCCTGATCAGGATGGTGGCGTGAGCCGCCGAGGAAATGCCCAGAATAGCTGACGCCACAGCCGCTGTGACCTGAATTTTCATGACGCCTCCTGAAATAGTGCCATCGTGTCTTGTGCTGCGCGGCTCCAGTACCGCGTCAGCAAGGAAATGCTACTGATCGAACATCATCTTCTTGAAGTCTTCCAGGTTGAAGGCAGACTTCTGCATCGGCTCGACATGCCCGTCGGCATAGAGGATATTGGTGGAGTTGTTGTGCCTCCAGCTTATCCACCTGTCGAGCCAGGGGAACCACTGGTTCACGGCCGCGAAGCCATAGTTGTCATAGGTACAGTCCATGGCCACCACGATCTCCGACGGCCGCCGGATGCGTGGCTTCTTGATATAGAACCAGTCCATGCCGCTGGCCACGCGGACAAAGTCATTAAGGTGCGCGTTGCCGCCGTAGGACCAGACATTGCGCCAGTGGAACTCGTAGATGTCGTCGCCGGGGCAATGCCAGATGCCGTAGTTGTTGCCCTCCACCTTCGGGTCCTTGTAGGGATCGGGAGTCCCTGCATAGGGGTAGAGCTGGAGCTTCCAGTCAGGCTCGATGGGCGGATCGGGCCAAGACGGATGATCCTGCGCGAAGTTGGGCAAGATTCCCTTGTAGTCGTCGCAGTACATCTCCAGTGCCAGGCCGATCTGGCGCAAGCCGCTCTGGCAGGCCACTGAGATGGCCGCCTGCCTGGCGCGGTTCAGCGAAGGCAGGAGAATTGCAATCAGCATCGCGATGATGCCTATGACGACCAGCAACTCGACCAGCGTGAAGGCTCTTTTATTGTGACCCATGGGGTCTCTCCTTGTGATCTGACGTGCTCCTGCACGCATATGTGCCCTAGTGCGGTTCTGCCAGTGTGTCGCCCTCTACGAAGCGAAAACCAACGGTGACAGTCATGTGCGGCGCCGAGGGCTGCGTGAGCCGCCGCAGCGCCAGGCTCATGGCCGCCCTGCCAATCTCGACCCATGAGGGATCGATGCTCGTGAGCGTAGGCGGAGCGCTGGGCATGTAGCTCTGCACCGCGTCAAACCCGGTGACGCTGACGCGCCCGGGGACATCGATGCCCCAGCGATGCATCTGCCCAATGATCTGGAACGCAACGCGGTCGGTGACACAGACGAAACAGGTAACGCCATCATCCAGCAGGCGCTTGATTCGCCTGGGATTCACGTCCGCGTTCTCGTCAAACACCCGCGCATCAAGCCAGTGGACGTCGGACAACTGGATGTGGTGCTTCAGGCAGGCCTGCATCAGGCCGGCCCGGCGAACATCCTCAAATGACCCGGTATTGATCGTGGCCTCGGGAACCCAGGCAAGCTTCCTGTGTCCCTTCTCCAGGACACGCATCGCCAGGTGATGCATACCCCAGAAGTCGGCCGTATCGGCCTGGTCGTGCGGGATCGACTCATAGCGAGTCGTGGCGCTTACCACATGGCAATGCTTCACCAGTTCGCTGACCAGCGCTGGATCATGGCGGCCCATGAGAATCGTGAGGTCGCAGGAATTGGGCGAACAGACGGCCGGCAGGGTAACGCCCGAGGAATCGTGCTGGGGCGCCAGCCCGACGCTCACGCGGGCGCCGGCGCCATCGGCCTCGGCGGTTAGCCCCTCGAGAATCTTTATGGCATTGATACTTCCCTGATAGCCGGGCCCCTGCAACACGACTGCGATACGGAATTTCCGGGAGCTGTCCTTGCGTTGCCGGCGGGAACGCCCCTGGTAGCCAAGCTCCATTGCCACCTGGGCGACCTTCGCCCGGGTGGCTGGGTGCACACGGCGATCCTGCGCCAGCGACCTGGAAACGGTGGCTATTGAGATATTCAGGCGATCGGCAATGTCAGCGATGGTGACAGCCATAAAATGCACATGACATTATGCCTTAAAATGTAAAAACATGCAATAAAAATCCTGTCAGCGGCGACAGGCCATTACATAACTTCTTCTATTACATGATGATACATCTTACATTGCAGTTGCTTTTTCCGTCGAGTGATACTGGGTTACCGCACGCTCTTGCGAAGCGGATTACTCGTTACAGATGCCCAGCATATGCCCTGCCGGACAGTGGCGCCGCCTGAATCGGATATGTCTTTTGCAACGATCCAGAGGAGGCGTATTACAGTGCCGCGACCCATCGCTTCGACAATCTCAACTATTTGCGGTTGCAAGAGTTATGGCTAATATAGCAGCGTGTGGTGATCTGCCTCGCCCGTTGCGTGCTTTCATCGGCTCGACATCCTCCCCCGGACATGAAACAATACCTAACCTTGTTGCGTCGTCATCAACCCGGCGGCGTCTATGAGGTAGAAGCATAAGAACGTGACACTGAACATAGTAGTTGAACAACCTGAAAAGAAGGTAGCTCTCCTGGGTGCGTCCGATCGGCATCTGCGCATGCTGCGCGAGGCGTTTGGAGTGAACGTCTACGCCCGCGACGATGAACTTCGTCTCTCCGGCGATCAGGATGCTGTCTCGAAGGCCGCCGCTGTCATTGATGTGATGCAGAAGCAGTTGCGCCGCCGCGAATGGCTGTCGGCCGACGAGGTAGGCAAGGCCATCGAGCAGATGGCCCGCTCGCAGCATCAGGCCAACGAGGGGACGATCGATGTCTTCTCGCACACCAGGCGGATAAAGCCCAAGACCGCGG
>JAKORQ010000282.1 GCA_029777755.1 Planctomycetota bacterium | reverse complement strand
TGGTGGTGTTCCTGGGTCTGCTGGTCGGCTACATCGTTATCGCGCTGTTCGCGCCGATGATCAGCCTGATTCAGTCGGTGTCCGGTCCGGCCAAGAAGTAAAGCTAAGGAGCGCTCATGAACTGCCGCATAACTGGAAAACAGCGCGCATCAGGGAATCCTGGCGGGTTCACACTGATGGAACTGCTGGTGGCCATCGGGATCATCGTGATCCTGGCCGGCATCCTGATTCCCACTATCTCCGGCGTCCGCAAGGCCGGCATGAGGACCAGGTCGGCGGCGATCATCGCCAACCTCTCCTCCGCGATCCATCGCTACCACCAGGAGTTTGGGGCGTATCCCGGGCCTTTTGCCAATGACGACGTCTGGCCCAAGGCCAAGCGCCCGACCATGGCCGAGAACCTGGTGTTTGCCCTCTCCGGTGGGCTAACTGTAACCAGCGATCCGGGAATCATTTCCGAGGACATCGATTACGACGAGAAACTTGTCGGAACCGGTCCGCGTAACCTCAATCCCGCTGCCGGCAAGATCAAGCGCCAGTATCCGCCGTACATCGAAGGCGTTCCGATGAGCAAGCTGGGAGAGAAGTTCTCCGACGATGCCGGTGTTGCAAACGATACCGAGTTTCCGGAGTACCTTGACGGTTACTCCGATCCGCTGCCGATCCTGTACCTGCGCGCCAAGACTGGAGCCCGGAGCAATCGTTCTCTAGGCTCGCAGACTGCCTGCGATAACACCGTGTGCACGATCAACCCAGGAGTGGGGCAATATGACCTGCAGCAGGTGCTTCCGTACACCGATAGCAGCATCGGAGTGGGGAGGGCCTTCCAGAACCATGGCCTGAGGACGGTCGACCTGGGTGCTTCGATCGACAGGAACCATCGCAAGTACGTCTATCCGTACGACCTGTATGCCCTGCTGGGAGATCCCCAGTATCGCGATGGCACGCGCTTCAGCCAGCCGCGGCAGAAGGATGGTTTCATCCTGATCGGGGCTGGGCCTGATCGCACCTACGGCACCGACGATGACATCTACAGCTTCGGATCGCTTGACTAGGCCAGGAAAAAGCAATGACGCATAAGGTCCACAACTTCGCTCGCCGATCACGGGGCTTCACGCTGGTGGAGTTGCTCGTGGTCATTGGCATTCTCGTCATCCTTGCGGGACTGATTGCGGCCATGGCTATGCGCGGCCGGGATCGGGCGGAGCGCGTCCGCATCGAGGCTGATCTCCAAGGCATCGCCGTCGCGCTGGAGGCCTACAAGCAGGATTTTGGCGACTACCCGCGCATCTCCAGTGCCCAGACTTTTCCCCACCCCATGTCAGCCGGTGATCTTGACAATGCCGGCCTGATCACGGGCGCTGAGTTGCTCTGCTGGGCGCTGATCGGACCGTATCCGGTACCGGGTGCGGCGGTTGATTTCGCCCCGAACGATGGCGCCGATGGCCCGGGTTTCCGTCAGCGTGGTCCGCGCGGACGGGTCTATGGCCCGTACCTGAATGTGGATACGTACAAGTTTACTGATACCGCCACGCTCGGCGGCGGCGACTATCAGCGATACCAGTACATCAAGGACTACCACGGCCAGCCGGTGCTCTACTTCGCGGCCCGCAACCCCCGGCCGCCGGCTGACGCATTCGCCGGCGCGGGGAAGAACTACCTGTACGACTTCCGCGACAACGCCCCGTACTTCTATCGGCCTAACTTTGGCGATGCGGTCAGGGCATTGGATCGCTTCTGCGTGGTGCTCGGGGTTATCAAAGACGACGACGACGACGACGAGGGCGCACTGAAGAACGATGAAGTTCCCTTCAACCAGGGTCCGTTCGTCCTCTGGTCTGCCGGTGGAGACCTGAAGTTCGGCCCGGATGACCCGCTTGACAGGGGTTGTGACGATGTGCTGGTCCCGATCCAGTGATGTGTGTTGAGGAGCAAGTGATGAATCGCAGACCCACAGGATTTACGCTCATCGAGATCATCGTCGCGATGGTGATCATCGTGATCCTCGGCACCATTACTGTCGTTGGAGTGCGCTCGATGATCCAGCAGTCCAAGAGCTCAGCGACGCGCGTCGTGCTGCAGACGGCCGAGTCGATCTTCGATGAGTGGCGCCGCTCCGCCGGTACGTCCGGGAAGTACCCGAGTCAGACCTGGCCGGAGAACATCCTGCCCGCGTCACTCAACGAGTTTGATGATGGCAATGACCGCATCGCCAAGGCGGTGCGGCTCACGCGCGGGATGATGTTCCGTATGAACCAGTCGCCGGCGGCTCGCAAGGCGATATCGGCGATGCCGGCCGACCAGCTCTGGAGCTTTGAGATTGATCCCCCAAACATCAGCGGTACCCATGCGAACCTCGCGGACCCGGGGGCACTGGAGTGTGTGGCCGGTGGGCTTGCCTACATTTGCTTCTACACGCGGGTGAGCAACGATTACCCGGATCCGCCGGTCGCCGCCAATCTTCGCAACGACCCGCTCTGGCCGAACTTCTGGCTACAGACGTCGGCCAAGACACCGGTGTTTGTGGATGCCTGGAACAACCCGATCATTTTCTTCCCGACCTGCGGGTTCCTGATCGGCAACCAGATCTACACGTCCCACGGGGTATTCCAGCGCGCCAGCGCCGGTCTGCACTGGTCCAGTTCAGCCAACTACTCGGAGGGTGAGTTTGTTATTCACGCAGGGGCAGATGGCGTGTTTCACCTGTTCCGCTGCGTGGACAACCATTCCGCCAACGACACCAATGCACCGGCCACGGGCAGCGGTGTCTGGGAGCAGATCCCCACCCGTCCGTTTTTCGCCTCCGCCGGCCCTGATGGAGTGTTCTACGACCCGGCGAACCCCGACACGTTGCAGGACAATATCTATTCGTTTGAGCGGTAAACCCTATGAAGATCGCGAACAAGACAATCCGACAGGCAAGAACTCCCGCGAGCGGCTTCACCCTTGTCGAGCTGCTCGTCGCGATCAGCATAATTGTCATCATCCTGGGGCTGGGGGTGCTCGCGTTCAATTCGCTCACCGGGCGTCGCTCACCAGCCATGGCGCGGAACCAGATCGCCGCCATGCTGGCCAAGGCGCGCTCCATGGCGATCAACGACACCAGCACCCAGAGTGTCAGCTATGGCGTGATCTTCTTCCGCGATCCTGAGACCGAACGCACGGCGATGGCGATCGCCCGCCGCGATGATGGGGATCCTGACCCACATGACAACTACAAGGCGTGGAACCTGAACGTGCGCTATCAGCCGGGCGACCGCGTGGTGGCGATTGTTTACGATGAAGTCGAGGGTGCGATCACGGCGGTGCGCTTCCGTTGCTCGGCTGCCAATGTCGGCAGCCAGGCCACTCGGCCGCAGGCTCGCCGGGTCAATACCTATCCGCCGCCGCCGCTGCGTAACGAGTACTGGGAGGAAGTGCTTGAGGAATCGATCACCTACCCGGATGAGCCGCTGGAGTTCCTGCCGGTTGGCGTGGGTGTGCAGGTGATGACCGACCCGGGCACCATCATCGATCGTTACACCCGGATCGGCGGTATCT
>JAKORQ010000281.1 GCA_029777755.1 Planctomycetota bacterium | reverse complement strand
GCAGCGATCGAAGTCATACTGCCCCAGCGCCAGTTCGCCAGCCAACAACCAGGCGCGCACATGATTGGGATTCAGGCTCAATGCCCTGCCCAACTCCTCGGCGGCGGAGTCATCGTCGTCATGGTCCAGGAAGAACTTAGCCGCCGCCACGTGAGCATCGACATTGCGGCGATCGATGATGTCGTACGCCTGGACGAACATCGCCAGCAGGTCATGATGAAGAGCAAGATCGTCACGATACTTGCCGGTGAGGATGGCGAGATGATCGAGCGCTCGGGCGATGGTCACCAGTTCATCGGCATCCTCCAGCGAGCGCAGCTCCCCGGAACGCCAGCGGTTGATGAACTTCTGCTCGTCGAACCATGCAAGCGTCTCGTGGACGGCGGATAACTGCCCGACGCTGTCCTGCAACATGGCAAGCTCAAGTCGCAATTGGCTGTCGCCGGGGAACTGCTCGATCGCCGCCTTGAGTAGCTCGATGGCCTGTGCCCTGCTGCCCTGCCCTGCGAGCGCGTGCGCCATCATCAGTGCTGATCGGGCATCCTGCTGAAGTGCCGGGTTGGCCAGCAGTTGCTGCGCCTCGGGGTATTGGCCGGTCTCCAGCAGCGCCTGCGCGGTAAGGATGATGCCGCGCTGATCCTGCGGGACAGAGCGAAGATTCTGCAGCGCCAGGCGATAGCGGCCGGTGCGGATCTGCATCTGGACGCGATCGAGAGCATCAGCGTACTCGGGATACTTCAGGGGCGGCAGTTCCTCCGGCAGGTACTTCTCAAGCCAGCTCACCGGCGGGAGCATGTCGATGGCCAGGGACTGTCCACTGGCACACGGCAGGGAAACGCCCCCCGCAATCGCCAGCACCGCCGCCGCTGCATGTAGACGTGCCTTGGTCAAAGTGCACCTCCGCAGGCATTATAGTGATCGGGATCGCGGGTGTGAGACCGGGGTAAGCGGAGATTGTTGGCGCATCAGAAATGCGACGCACATGCCCGGACCCTTCTTGCCACGACGAAACGACGGAAACGAGGTGCGCTGTTCAGACGTGCGCTTCCAGTTTCTACACAAAGCCAAGTCACAAAGGCTCGAAGCCGCAAAGTAGAGCAGGTTGGACTGGACCTGCGAGATGCCGGCATGGTTGGTTCGTCGCTTCGGTGAAAAAGGGAAGCACGCCGTCCGGATTCCCCTGGCTCTGATCGCGCATGTTCGTCGAGGATAGCCTTGCCTCCCGCAGTTCCGGCACAGTTGCTCTACTTTCACTTGTGCTATTTTCGTGCATAGTAAACGATTGCTAGAAGATGGCCCATCCATTAGATTACCCCGCGTCAGCACCCTGGAGGTATGTGCTTGAAGACTGCACCTTCTGAGTTCATTCAGGCCCTTGAGCCACGCATCCTGCTTTCTGTAACCGATTTTCCTGAGTACCGCGGAGCCAACGCCCAGCACCAGTTTGGCGGCAACAGCGATGACATGGTCCAGTGGAACGTGAACATCGTCCGGGAGACCGTGCAGCTCTTTGACCGCGCGCCGCTGGGATATGGCGCAATACAGGTGGGAGGAAGCTGGTACCACGGCCTGCAGGGTGTCGTCGACCGCAATCGCACCAACGGCATCATCACCATCCTCTGCCCCTTCAGTTGGGATGGCGAGGCTATCCTCGGATCAATCCCCTCCCAGACCAGCTACTGGGCACAGTTTAACGAGCGCCTGTACGAGCTGGCGCTGCACTTCAAGGATCAGCCGGACGTATGGATCGAGTTCTGGAACGAGCCGTATGACTGGGATCGGCCGACCGATCCTGATCAATGGGTCTTCGACATGCAGGTCATGATCGGGACGGTGCGATCGGCCGGCAACATGAACAAGATCGTGGTGCCAGGCGGGCGCATGGGCGGCGATGAGACCGTGGTGATCGAGCGAGGCTGGGACCTGGTGGAGTTCGACCCGGCCCACAACCTCGTGTTCGACATCCACGCCTACAACTACTGGTTCGAGGGCGGCTACGCGAGCATGAACCAGCGCATGGCAAACATGGCCAACTCGGGGCTGGATTTCATCTTCGGCGAGTTTGGCGCATACACCCCCGGCGGGATTTACGATGTTTCGCCATTCCTCACGTCCGCCAAACAGCATCGCTTTGGCGCGCTGGCCTGGATCTGGCAGGGAGCAGACTCCAATCGCCTGTTCCAGGACAACGGGGCACTTAACTCAAGCCCCGGCAACTATTACTGGGGAGAAAAGGCGCGCGATTACATCATGGGCGCGCAGACCGTCCTGCCAGGAAGCTGGGCGATAGGTAACATCGGCAATCCCTCCCCCGCAGCCAGTGCCACCTACAGCGGCGGGACCTTCACCATCCAGGGGGCGGGCTCGGGAATCACCGGCACGAGTGACCAGTTCGCGTTCATTCATCGCGGGATTACCGGTACGCAGGAGCAGGTCGTCATGGCACAGGTTTCCTCCCTGCAGGAAACCATCCAGCAGGCACAGGCAGGACTGATGATCCGCGCCTCGGGGTCCGCCAGTTCACCGTTCATCGCCATCACGTGCAGTCCGAGCGGAAACCTCCGCGTACTGACAAGGGAAACGCCGGGTGGCAGCGTCACCGTTAAGCAGACCGCCGCATCGCAGAACGTAT
>JAKORQ010000028.1 GCA_029777755.1 Planctomycetota bacterium | reverse complement strand
GTGGTTTGATGGCGCGCCGTTTGGCGGCGAGCAGATCGGCCAGGGATCGGGCGTGATCGTTGAAGTCGATGGCAATACCGGCTACATCGTGACCAACAACCACGTGGCCGGCGACGCTGATGAGATGACGGTCGTTCTCAATGATGGACGAACCATCGAGAACGCCGAGCTGGTCGGGACTGACCCGAAGACCGACCTGGCCGTCATCAAGATCGAGGCCGACAACCTGAAGGCGGCCAGGTGGGGTGATTCCAGTCAGCTTGAGAAAGGTGACTGGGTGCTGGCGTTTGGCTCGCCGTTCGGCTACGTCGGCTCAATGACCCACGGCATCGTCTCGGCGACCAACCGGACCAACATGGGAATCATCCCTGCGGGATATGAAGAGTTCCTGCAGATCGACGCTCCCATCAACCCCGGCAACTCCGGCGGGCCACTGACCAACATTCATGGCGAAGTTATCGGCATCAACACCGCCATCGCCTCGCGCACCGGCGGGTTCCAGGGTGTAGGGTTTGCCATCCCCTCCAACCAGGCAAAGCAGATCTACCAGATCATCCGCGAGAAGGGCAAAGTCGTTCGCGGCTGGCTGGGCGTGGTGATCGCGTCGGTGGACGAGCCGCAGACCGGGCCGATCGCGCAGAGCCTCGGGTACGACAAGAACAGTGGCGTGTTCGTGCATGATGTGCTGCCGGATACGCCGGCCACCGGCAAGCTGAAGGCAGGCGACATCATCACGAAGCTCAACGGGAAGCCGGTAAAGGATTCCAATGAGTTGCGCAACAGGATCGCCATGATCTCGCCGGGGACAGAGGTGAAGCTCGAGGTCTTCCGCGAAGGCAAGACGCAGACGATCGAGGTGACGCTGGGCGATCAGCCGGCCACCCCGGACATGATCGGCCGGGCCGACCAGAGAGAAGACAAGGAAGCCGACACGCAGCAGCTTGGCGTCACGCTCAATAACCTGACACCGGATATTGCGCGTCAGCTTGGCCTGCCGCGCAGCCTGAAGGGCGCGGTGATCACGCGCGTGCTGCCCGGCTCCACGGCCGCCCGCGCCGGCCTGACCCCCGGGATGGTCATCACCCGCGTGGGCAACCAGGAAGTGACCAACGCCGACGAGGCGGTCGAGGCCATCCGCAAGCTCGACCTGAAGAAGGGCGCTGCCCTCTACGTGGTAACCAGGGACGGCGGCCGGTTCATCTTCGTGCAGAGCAACGGTAACCGACGCCAGTAGGCACTGTTGCCAGGGACCAAACGCGAGAAGGCGATGGCACACGAGCCATCGCCTTCTTTGTTTGTGTCTCGGCTTCGCTGGCCAGGTTACTTCGGCGTTTCGTGGCGAAAGATGGATGCACGCCGCCCGGTTTGCCTGGCTCTGAGAGCACATGTTCGTCAACGACTACCCTAACTCCCGCAGTTCCGGCGGGACTGCTCTACTCGTCCTTCGGATGCCTTTGGCCTGTAAGCGAATCACTGCCAAGGATGACCTTAACTCCCGCGGACGGAGACCGCCCGCTCCAGCTTGTGTTTAGCTGTATCGGGAAGTCAATGCCCCGGCTTCCATCCGTGCCCCATCTGTGGGTCAAAAAGCCCTTCACAATCGGCACCAAAAATGAATGAACGCAGACCTGAATCAATCTGCGTTCATCCGTGTTCATCGATGTTGGAGCGATACTACCTCGGCACCGGGCCGGCGATCAGATCGTATTGCTCCATCGGGGCCGTGTCGCCGGAGCAGATCAGGTCCACATCCCGGCGGATGTTGGCCAGGCCGGTCTCGATGTACCGGCGGGCGACGGCCTTCTTTCTCTCGTTCTTCTGGGCCTGTGCCAGCAGCAGGTGGCCGACCAGTACCGTGATCGCGCTATCCACCAGCTTTCGGCCGTACAGGTCCATGTACTCCGCGCCCTTCTCCTTGGCAACACCGATCGCCTTGAGCATCAGCGCCTTGCCCTCGGCCAGCCTGCTCTTGAGGTTGGCCAGCAGAGCGTCGCCATACTCGGCAATCTCCATTTCGCTGATCCGCTTCTCCCAAGCGCCTGAGCAGACGCCGCGCACGGCCGCCACGATCTGGAGCTGGCTGGTGCCCTCGTAGATAGTCGTGATGCGGGCGTCGCGGAGATATCGCTCGGCCGGGTAGTCCTTGATGTAGCCGGAGCCGCCGAGCACCTGCAATGCATCGCTGGCGACGCGCACGCACATCTCCGAGGCGTAGTACTTGCTCATGGGGGTAAGCATGCCATTGAGACGCTTGAGCGTGCGGGCCACTTCCTTGCGGCGCTTGGCCTCGGCTGCGTCCATCTGCGGATTCTCCTCCATCACGCGGAGATTGTTGTTCTCCAGGTCGCAGACGCGGGCAGTCTCATAGGTCAAGGCACGGGCCGCCTCTATGGCGATCTTCATCTCGGTGACCATCTCGGCGACCGCCGGCAACCGCTCGATCGCCACGCCAAACTGCTTGCGCGTGCTGGCATAACTGCGGGCGAGGCGATAGGCCGCCTCGGCCACGCCCAGCGACTGGGCGGCGATGCCCAAACGCGCGCCGTTCATCAGGCTGAATACGTAGCGGATCAGGCCAAGCTGGCGCTCGCCGATAAGGATGGCCGGGGCATCGTCAAACACCAGTTCGCAGGTGGGCGAACCGTGGATACCGAGCTTCTCCTCCAGGTGGCGCACCCTGATGCGCGGGCAGCGCTCGGCGAGGAACATCGATAGGCCTCGGCCATCGGTGGTTCCCGGCTCCGAGCGGGCCAGCACCAGCAGCACATCGCCGCAGCCGTTGGTGATGAATCGCTTGACGCCGGTGAGCCGCCACTGGCCATCATCATCCTGCCAGGCACGCAACTGCACGGCCTGCAGGTCGGATCCGGCATCCGGCTCGGTGAGTACCATGGCGCCGGTCACTTCGCCGCGGGCAAACTTCGGCAGGTACTTCTGCTTGACCTCCTCGGAGGCGAAGGCGTTGATGGTCTCGGCGATCCCCTGCAGGCCGAACAGGTTCATCAGCGAACAGTCAGCGCGGCTGACGATCTCGGTGGCCATGGTGTAGATGGTGGTCGGGCAGTTGAGCCCTTCATACTTGCGCGGCAGCGTGAAGCCCATCATGTCGGCCCTGGCGAGAACCTCGAGGTTCTCGCGCACGCGTCGACCGAGGGTAACGGTGCCATCGGGGTTGAGCGTATTACCTTCCTTGTCGACTTCCTCAGCGCGGGGGGCGATGTGGTCGGCGGCGATCTGTCCGACGATCGTCAGGACGCGACGATAGTTGTCGATGGCATCCTGCTCGTTCCTCGGGGCATAGTCGGTGCCATCCGGCTTTGCGAAGTTGTCCTCCTGGACCCGCGCCAGTTCCGCAAGATCGATGTGATCGAAGAGGAACCTGATATCGTCGTTATCGGTGAAGAAATTGCCCATGGTCGATTTCCGTATTGATTAGTGATCAGCCTGCGTTGGCCCGTGAGCGCCCCATCAACTCCTGCTACACGATCGCCGGGGCCGTCACGCCCTCGGGCTTCATCTCCGGGGCGATGGCGTCGGCGCCGCGCTCGCGGATGGCCTTGATCATCATGGGGATGACCTTGTTTAAGTCACCGACGATGCCGTAGTGCGCCACGCCGAAGATCGGTGCGTCCTTGTCCCAGTTGATGGCGATGATCTTGGCCGACTCCTCCATCCCGGCGCGATGCTGGACAGCGCCGGAGATGCCGCAGGCGATATAGAGCGCCGGGCGAACGGTGGTACCGGTCTGGCCGATCTGGTGCTCCTTGCCGATGAAGCCGGAGTCGACAGCCGCGCGGCTGGCGCCGACGGCCCCGCCGAGCACGCCGGCCAGGTCGTGGATCAGGCCGAAGTTTTCCTTGCTGCCCACTCCCCCGCCGCCAGCCACGATGATGCGGGCGCCCTTGAGGTTGACCTTGCGGGCCTCACGATGACGCTCGATTAGCTTCACCGATAGATCAAAGTCGTTGAACTCGACCTTCTCCTCGATGATCTGGCCGGATCGCTTGGGGTCGGGCGTGCTCATCTTCATGACGCCCTCGCGAACGGTCGCCATCTGCGGCCAGCGGTCATAGTTGATGATGGTGGCGATGATATTACCGCCAAACGCCGGGCGAATCTGCATGAGCAGATCCTTGTGGACCTGCTTGCTCTTCGGGTCGGTGTAATCGCCGATGGCCAGGTCGGTGCAGTCGGCCGTCAGGCCGCAGCGCATCTCCGAGGCCACGCGGGGAGCCAGGTCCCGGCCGATCGCCGTCGCGCCAAACAGCACGACCTGCGGCTTGTGCTTGTGGATCAACTGCACGAGTGTGCGGGCGTAGGGAAGCGTGCGGTAATCCTCCAGGCGCGTGTCGTGAACGTAATAGACCTTGTCAGCGCCATGCGCGATCAGTCGGTAGGAAAGCTCGCGAACGTTCCAGCCGGCCAGCACCGCGCACATCGGCACCTTCAAGCGGTCGGCCAGTTCGCGGGCCTTGGAGCACAGCTCCAGCGAGACCTCGTTAAGACTCTCATCTTCCTGTTCGGCGAAGAACCACACTTCACCCTGGCGATTAACCTCGATCATCTTTTTATCCTGTTCCTGATCGCTTTATCGGCGGCCTGTTTCAGTATCGATTGCCGCTGGCGGGAGCTGTCCCCGTATCGGCAATCACCAGCCACTGTTTCTCATCCCAGCGTGTGATCGATGATCAGCTCGTGGATCATCTTGCGGACACCGGCTTCCGTCGGCTCGATGTTGGTAAAGCCTTCCTTCGTCAGCACGATCGACTGCACGCGGTGAACCTTGGTCGGCGACCCGGAGACGCCGCACCACTGCAGATCAGCGGCGATGTAGTCGAGATCCCACTGGTCGATCAGCAGGCCGTCGCTCTTGAGCTCCTGTATGCGATTAGTCACGGCCGACTTCTTCTCGTCTTCGCTGGCCGAGGGCATCTCGCGGGCGATCTCGCCGGCAAGCTCCATCTGTGCCCGGGCGCGCTTGAACTTCATCACCTTCCGGGCGGCCGGGGGACGCGGCTCGTTGGCAGTGTCGATCACCGTCACCAGCAGTGGCAGGCGGCTCTCGAGAATTTCCCAGCCATTGCCGGTGTTGCGGCGAATGCGGATGGTGTTCCCGGAAAGCTCCACGAGCTGCTCGAAGTATGTGATCTGCGGGATCATCAGCTTCTCAGCGAGCTGCGGGCCGACCTGCGCGGTGTCGCCGTCGATTGCCTGACGGCCGCAGAAGACGAGGTCGAAATCGCCGATCTTGCGGATCGCCTGGCTGAGGATGTAGCTGGTTGCGAGGGTATCGCTGGCAGCGGCGCGGCGATCGGAAACCAGGACGGCCCGGTCAGCACCGCGATAGAGGCACTCACGCAGCACTTCGCATGCACCGGGAGGCCCCATGGTGATCGCGGTGACGCGCCCGCCGAACTTGTCCTTGATTTGCAGTGCCGCCTCCAGGGCATGCAGGTCCTCGGGATTGAAGATCGCCGGGAGAGCAGCACGGTTGACGGTCCCGTCAGCCTTCATCGCCTCGCCGGTGATATTGCCCGTGTCAGGAACCTGCTTAACGCAGACGATGCAGTGATATGCCATCGATCAATGACTCCCAAAAAAGCCAGTTCGAGTCGAGGGCAAAGTAATCGGCGATGGTCAGGGCGTCAATAAAATGAGACAGAACAATCCTATTTTGTGGGCAGGCTTGCCGATGGCGCATCAGGCATGGCAGCATCACCCCACATCGCCGTGGGGATGATGATGGCGCAGGTAGTGCGGCACCTCCAGGCCGTGGTTGAGCATGAGCTCTTCATCTGCCAGCACCAGGCGCGGATCGCCCGCGCCAACCACTCTACCGCCGTCAATGACCATCACATGGGTGCAAAGCTCAGCCACCATGTCCAGGTCGTGAGTGGCGATGATTCGCGTAAGCTCGATGGTGCGAATCAGTTCCTTGAACTCGCGCCGCCCGCGGGGATCGAGATCGGCCGTCGGCTCATCCAGCACAAGTATCCTCGGGTCGCACGCCAGCACTCCCGCCAGGCATGCACGCCGCTTCTCGCCGCCGGACAATCGATGCGGCGGACGATTCTCCAGGCCGCGCAGACCGACGCGCTGGATGGCATCGGTCACGCGCTCATCCACCTGCTTATCAGAGAGCATCTGCTGCCGCGGCCCGAAGGCGACATCCTCAAACACCGTGGGGCAGAAGAGCTGATCGTTGGGATCCTGGAACATCACGCCAACCTGCCGGCGGATCTCGTAGATGTTGTCCGGGCCGATGGCTTGGCCGAAGATGCGGATCGGCAGTTGATCGTCGACCTTCTCCGGCAACAGGCCATTGAGGTGCTGCAGCAGCGTGCTCTTGCCGGCTCCATTCGGGCCGACAAGCCCCACGCACTGCCCTTCCTCGATGATGAAACTTATACCCCGCAGCGCCACGGTACCGTCGGGATAGCGATAGTGCAGATCCTCAACCTCAATGGCTACACTCATTGCATTCCTCTTGAGAGCATGGCTGCATGTATGCGGCTGGCCCGTTCGGCACAGCGAACAAACAGGTTCGCGATCAGGTTTGATTGCAGCAGCCAGACCCACCAGTTGCTCTGCCTGAACGTGCGCGAGCGGCGGGCTCGCAGCATGCGGTTCTTCTCATCCGTCAGCACGAACAGGTAGCGGTACATCAGCGACAGCGTCGTCACGAAGATGCGCGGCGCCTGCAGTGCCGCGATCACCTGTAGCAGGTCTGTGAAGCGAGTGGTGTTCGCCAGCAGTACCATCGTCACCAGGCACTCGCTGCCCTTGATGATGGCGCTGAGGAAACGATACAGGCCATCCTCCTGCCACAGCCTTCCCAGCGAGATGACCAGCAGCACCACCCACACCCAGCGAAGGCGTTTCAGCAGCCCGCCAAGCGGGATGCGCGACACCAGCGCCGTCACCAGCAGCATCAGCCACACGACAGCGTGGAACCAGTACCACCAGATCGGGATCAGCAGCACCAGGAATACCATCGCGATGGCGATGGCGAGCTTGGTGTGCGCCCCGAGCCGATGGATCGGCGAGTTAAGGTAGCTGTAATGATCAAGGTAGCGTGCTTCCACCGTATTGCGGAGCATACGAGCAAGCGATATCTGCCGGCAAGTTGATCGCGCACGGCTGGTTGGCAAAGCTGCCCGAGCGCTGGAGAATCACCTGATATGCCCGCGGAAGAGTTCGTCTCCGAAGCCATCTCCCCTCACCCGGGAACGGCCGACACCGCCGCCATGGCCCGGGGTGAGCCGGGATTGCCGACCGGCTTCCGTTGGCGCGGGCGCGACTATCTCGTGGCCGAGCTGCTGGAATCCTGGAAGACCAACAACGATGGCCACGGCGGCGGCGATGCCAACAAGTACCTCCGCCGCCACTGGTTCCGCATCCGCACCACGACCGGTGAGATAATGACTCTCTACTGCCTGCGCCACGCACCCTCTCGGGGCAGAGGAAGTCGACGCACTGGTGGCTGTACAGCATGACTGGAGCGCAGCGAGCCTAGGAAGATCCCGCAGGTGCCAATGCGAGCTAGTCCTTTACTACTAAACGACTTACATGCTGAGCCAGGCTGACTGTCACCCAACCGCTGCCTAAGCTGAGTCAGGAGGACGACTTGTGCCCCGGGGAGCGGAACACATGCGTGGGCGTGTCTTCCCTGGGGGAGTTGCCGACAAGCGGAGGTGGATGATGAACAAGGAAATTCCACGATTGTTGAGGCTGAGCGACTCGACGCTCACGCTGGAACGCCCGAAAGATGATCTGCGTGGTCTGCATGTCTTCGACAGCGACGGTGAGGAGGTCGGCAAGGTGCTGGACCTGTTCATCGACGAGACCGAGGGCAAGGTGCGGTTCTTGCTGGTGAAGTCCGGCGGATTCCTCGGGCTGGGCGCGGAGGAGTTGCTCATTCCTGTGGAGACGATCGTCCGGATCGACAGCAAGGGCGTGCATACTTCACACGGAGTGGGTCAGATCGCCGGCGCTCCAAAGTATGACCCGGAACTGGTCGACCAGGAGTATTACACCACGCTGTATGGCTACTACGGCTACGGGCCCTTCTGGGGCACGGGATACATGTATCCCAACTTCCCCTATTACATATAGCCGTTGGCCGGCCGGCGCCGCCGCAGGTAAAGTGAACGCCGTGGATGAGAATGTCATAACCTGCCTTTACTGCGGCGCGGCCGTGGATACCGACGCCCAGGGGAAGCCCCCGCTGCAATGCCCGCAGTGCGGCGAACTGTTGATCATCGACGCCGAGGAAGAGGATAGCCAGGCGCATGAGGAGCCGGAGGTAGCTGAACTGGAGGAGATCAAGATCCGCCGGGTGGTGCGCGAGCGGCGGGCGCTGGTGCGCACGCGAAGCTACTATCTGGTGATCCTGCTGGCGTGCATGCTTTTCAGCGTGCAGCTTGTGGTGCGGGCTGTGCAGGCAGGGTCGATCAACCAGGTGATCGGCTACATCGCCGGGGCGACGCTTCTGCTGCTGATCGCCCGGACGATGGTCGGCAAGTTCCGCGAGATCAGCGCAAGGATCAACCGCTCAGATCTGCAGGAGCCAACCACCCCGCCTGACTTCACGCCACTGTCGGACGGCTCGCAGCACGCACGGAACCTTGAGGATCTGGATTTTTAGCCGCCGACTCGCCATGACAGGATCAGGCAAACTCGGCGGCGGGAGTAGCGCTGTGTGATCTTGCATTTTTGGCGACTTCTGGCCATACTACCTCGCTCGGTCGGAACCCCGGCCGAGAGTATTTAGGGCGTGTACCTAAGTGGCCAAAAGGGGCGGACTGTAAATCCGCTGGCGTATGCCTTCGTTGGTTCGAATCCAACCGCGCCCACTGAATAACCCCTCGATCGCGAGGGGTTTGTGTGTGTTTGGCTCGGTCCGGGTGTAGTTGGACAGTTGAGTTTGGATTTTGGGACATGCAGTTTGGACGCGACTTCAGCGCGCACCGCAAGCGGTCCCATTCCTGGGCCGCTTCAAAGCTCAGCGCGTTATAGGCCTGGGCTGGATCTCTAGCCGATCCCAGGTTGAACCGCCGCCGTCGCACCGGGATAATCCGGTGTATGCGACACCTCACACTCCTCTCGGCGGTTCTGTGTATCGTTTCTTCCCTGGCGATCGCGGCCGACCCACCCCAAACGAAGGCCGGTCGATCGGCCATCGAACGCTATACGGCAGCCCGTCAAAAGCTGGATGCCGAGTACCAGGCCAAGCTCGCCGCCCTCAATCGCCAGCTCGCCACCGAGCTTCGCGCTGCCATCAAGCAGGCCACCCGCAACGGCGACCTCGCCGACGCCCAGGCATTGCAGGAGTACCTCGACCGCCTGGTGGGGCGCACCTATACCTTCCAGATCGACGCCGCCAAGGACTGGCAGCCAACAATCGAGGTGAAGGCGGAGCAGAAGATTGTCATCGAGGCAGAGGGCGGGTGGTGCGCTGACGTAAGGCGGCCAAACGATCGAACAAGTACAGCGGCTGGTCTGACCGTGAACGGCCGCCACATCATGTATTTGGAGGGGCGCATCGGAACGGGACGACCTACACAATTGGACGAATATCGGTCGATTGTTGCTGATGCAGATGGTGTCCTCGACACTTAGAGCTCACGACTACAACCGTGACGATAATTCTGGTCAGATTAGTGTGACTGTGACCTTATCAAACTAGGCTCCTTGGCAACGTCACAGATAGCGAGCCTGCTCCCTGGTGAATCATCCGAGATCTCGAGACAT
>JAKORQ010000027.1 GCA_029777755.1 Planctomycetota bacterium | reverse complement strand
TACTCAACGACGTGCTGCCCAAGGGCATGCCGTTCTACAACTTCCCGCTGACTTCGAAGGGCATCAGCCGCGTCATCGCCGACTGCTACGCGATGCTCGGCCGGCCGGCGACCATCAAGCTGCTGGACGACCTGAAGGCTGTCGGCTTCAAGCATTCGACGCTGGCGGCCGTCAGCTTCGGCATCACCGACATCCGCTCGCCTGACTCCAAGCAGCTGATCCTCGATGAAGGCCAGAAGAAGGCTGACAAGATCGAGAAGAACTACCGCATCGGCGCCATTACCGACCAGGAGCGTAAGGCTCAGCTCATCGATATCTGGGGTCACGCTCGCAAGCAGGTGACCGAGGACCTGATGACCGGCCTGCAGAGCGACTATCGCGACCAGGACGGCCGGCCGTTGCCCAAGGATGAGGCCAAGGCCAAGGGCTACCTGCGGTACCTGAACCCCATCGCCATGATGGCGGTTTCCGGTGCCCGTGGTAACGTCGACCAGATCCGCCAGCTCGGTGGCATGCGTGGCCTGATGGCCAAGCCCTCGGGCGAGATTATCGAGACGCCCATCAAGTCCAACTTCCGTGAAGGCCTGTCGGTGCTTGAGTACTTCAGCTCGACCCACGGGGCCCGTAAGGGTCTGGCCGACACGGCCTTGAAGACAGCCGACTCGGGTTACCTCACCCGTAAGCTGGCCGACGTGGCGCAGAACGTCATCGTCACGATGCGCGACTGCGGCACCCTTAACGGGATCTCCAAGAGCACGATCTACAAGGGTGAGGCGATCGAAGTCGAGCTCAAGGAGCTGGTCGTCGGCCGTACTGCTCGCGACACGATCCGCAACCCGATCACGGACGAGATCATCGTCGCCGAGAACCAGGTCATCACCCCGGAGATCGCCGACAGGCTACGTGACCTGAAGATCGAGACGGTTCGCGTCCGCTCGCCGCTCACCTGCGAGGCCGGCCGTGGCGTGTGCGCCCGCTGCTATGGCGTGGACATGTCCACCAACCAGCTCGTCGAGGAAGGCCTGGCGGTGGGCATCATCGCCGCCCAGTCGATCGGTGAGCCCGGTACACAGCTCACGATGCGTACGTTCCACACCGGTGGTGTCGCTACCGGCTCGCTGGTGGAGAACGACATCAAGGCCGCCATGGGCGGTATCGTCCAGCACCACGACATCAACGCGGTGCCGGTGAAGGATGCCGAAGGCAATGTCCGCATGACCGCCCTGAAGCGCAATGGCGAAATCGCCATCGTCGACGCCAAGGGCCGCGAGCTTGAGAAGTACAAGGTTCCGTACGGTGCGACCGTGCTGGTTGCCGACGGGGAGAAGGTCAAGGCCCGTCAGCAGCTGGTCACATGGGATCCGCACATCACGCCGATTCTTGCCGAGAAGGCCGGTGTCGTTAAGTACGAGGACATCGAGCAGGGCGAGACCGTCCGCCTTGAGGAAGAGAAGAAGGGCTCGGGCATCGGCAAGCTGGTGGTGATCGAGCACAAGGGCGAGCGCCATCCGCGCCTGACGATCCACGGCCCCGATGGCAAGATCCTGGACTTCCACTACCTGCCGGCCAAGGCCCGTATCGAGGTGGCCGACGGCGAGCAGGTCGAGGCAGGTCAGCTTATCGCCCGTCTGCCCAAGGAAGCGGGCGGCACGATGGACATCACCGGTGGTCTGCCGCGAGTCACCGAGATCTTCGAGGCCCGCAAGCCCAAGGATCCGGCCACGCTGGCGGAAATCTCCGGTACGGTCGAGATCCGCTCCGAGAAGCGTCGCGGCAAGATGACCATCATCGTCCGCAACGAGTCGGGCATGGAGCGCGAGCACCATGTGGCCCAGGACAAGGAACTGCTGGTGCACGCCGGCGACTACGTCGAGGCGGGTGACCCGCTGGTCCGCGGCCCGGTGATCCCGCATGACATCCTGCGTATCAAGGGCGAGGAAGCGCTGCACACCTACCTGTTGACGGAAGTGCAGAACGTGTACCGCTCGCAGGGTGTGAAGATCAACGACAAGCACATTGAGGTCATCCTCAACCAGATGCTCCGCAAGGTGAAGGTTGAGGATCCGGGCGACACGAAGTTCCTGCCCGGCGAGGTGGTGGACAAGTTCCGCTTCCGCACGGCCAACGACCAGATCGCCGACAGCGTCAAGATCGTGGAGCCGGGTGGCACGAACTTCAAGGAAGGCGAAGTGGTTCTCCGCAGCGCCGTCCGCGAGGCCAACGATGCCGCCGAGGCAGGTGGAATGCAGCCGGCGAAGACCAAGAAGGCACGTCCTGCCCGCGGCAAGACGCTGCTGCTGGGTATCACCAAGGCTTCGCTGCAGTCCGAGTCGTTCATCAGCGCGGCCAGCTTCCAGGAGACCACCAAGGTCCTCACGGAGGCGGCACTGGCTGGTGCGGTCGACACGCTGCAGGGCCTGAAGGAGAACGTGATCCTGGGTCACCTGATCCCGGCCGGCACGGCGTTCGGCGCCTACAACAACCTCAAGATCAAGCACCTGGCGGAGCCCCCGTCGCTGCCTGGTCGCGAGGACGAGGACGCCGAGATCCGGGCTGCCCGCGCGGCACTGCTGGGGATGGGGGATCTGCCCTCGTCGCCGACGCAGCAGGAGCCCTCGCAGGCGTAAAGTCCTGATACATAGACATTTGCAGATGCAAGCCCCGGCCAACAGGCCGGGGTTTTTGCATGCGCAACAGGTGTATTGTGGAGTTGTGGATGTATAATTGAAGACGAACTGATGAGTTCGTTGACCGCTCAAATCGCGCGAGACTTACGGGAAACCGGAGTTTTACCGGGCGATACTCTGCTGGTGCATTCGTCGCTTAAGTCGCTGGGTGAAGTGCCCGGGGGACCGGCCACTGTGATCGAAGCGCTGCTGGAAGCAGTAGGTTCCTCTGGGACACTGCTGATGCCGGCGCTCTCCTATGAGCACGTGAACGGGCGCCAGCCGCTGTTCGACCCCAACTGGACGGCATCCTGTGTCGGGGCGATCGCAGAGACATTCCGCACATGGCCGGGGGTGATGCGCAGTGTGCATCCGACGCACTCTATCTGTGCCATCGGTCGCCACGCCAGCGACCTGTTGGTAAGGCATCACCTTGATGTGACTCCTGTTGGACCCAATTCGCCCCTGTCACTGATGCGGCAGGTCGGCGGGAAGATCCTCATGCTTGGCTGCGGCCTGCGCCCTAACACCTCGATGCACGGTGTGGAGGAACTGGTGAGGCCACCGTACCTGTTTCAGCGCTCACGTGTGCAGTACGTGATCTGCAGCAGGATTGGTCAGCAGGTGGTATGGCACTATCGACATGATTTCGATGGCTGGGTGCAGCGTTACGATCGCCTGGAGCAGGTGATGACCGACGGCCTGACCACCGGCCGCGTCATGGAGGCAAAGGCATTTCTGATCGATGCGCGCAGGATGTGGGAGGCGGCGCATGCCGCGCTGTTGCGCGACAGTTTCTATTTCGTGGAGAAGCTGGGGGGATAGATGCTGGATTTCACTTCGGGGGCTGTGATACCCGCCGAGTCACTTTCGATCATAGAAGAGGCGCGGCGGCTGTGCGGTATCGCTCCACTTTCCGTGGTGCAGTTGGCGCATGATCCTGATTCAATGCGCGCCGCCTGGGCAACCGCCCGGCACTGCTTCGTCGACAATCCACTGCCACGGCTATTCAAGGAGCGATTCCTGGCGCTGATGGCGCTCAACTGCTCCCGGCCGGAGGCGGTGGCCATGCGCTGCTGCATCCTCAATCGCCTGGGCATGACGCCCAAGCAGATTGCCCAGTTCCTGGAGGAGCCCCTCGCCCAAGAACGGCTCATCCACGAGAAGCTGGCGGAGACGAGGTCCACCTGGCCGGACAATTCGGACTGGTCCACCATGCCGCCGAACCTGGAGAAGTGGATCCTGCATGCTGCGGTACGCATCGTGATTCGCCGGGATCGTCCCTGCGCGTATCGCGAATTGCTGAGAGATATCCTCGGCGAGAGGTATCACTCCCTGCTGATGCTGCTTGCCAGCCACGGCGCCACCCAGCGGGTGTGGCTGGAATCGCTCGGCGACGCCATCTCCAGTGGCCCGATGCGGGCGGAGTATGAAAACATCCTCAAGCAGGCGCCCGAGATCGCCCAGGTTTGGGAAAAGGCGGCCGCCCGTATCACGCGCCGCCGGATGTCCAAGCGCGAGCAGAAGCTGCTGGCGGAGATCAGCCGGCAGGATCGCATCCGCGAGGCGCTGCGGCAGAGCGAGCGCCGTTTCCGCGGAATCGTGAAGAATGCCGCCTTCCCGCTGATGGTGTATACCGGCGACGGCAAGGTGGTCATGCTGAATCGCGCCTGGGTGGAGCTGTCGGGGTGGAGCAAGAAGGAGATCCCCGACGTACAGACCTGGATGAGAAAGGCGCAGGTCGATCGCGCCGACTGGTCATGCCAGGACTTGGAGGCGCTGCTGGGATGGGATGAGCCGATAGACGAGGGTGAGCAGCGCATCCGCACGCGAAATGGCGAGATCCGCCGGTGGAACTTTACCACCGTCGCGCTGGGCATGCTTCCCGATGGTCGGCGGGTGTTTATGCGCATGGCGGTGGATGTCACTGATCGCCGCGAACTGGAAGATGCGCTATGGTTTGCCAATCGACGGATGAACAGCATCCTCGATGCCATCGCCGACGGCTTTGTCGTGCTCGACCGCGAGATGACCTTCATCTACGCCAGCGAGAAGCTCTCGAACCTGTTTCGCATCCCGCGTGAGCATTTCGTCGGGCGCCAGTTGCCCGAGGCATTTCCATTCCTCACGCCCACGCCGCTGTTTGCCGCCATCAAACGATGCCTGCAGGAGCGCACCTGCGAGCACATGGAGCATTACTCCTCGCGGCTGGACACCTATTTCGATGTCCATCTCTATCCCACCGAGGAAGGGCTGGCGGGCATCGTTCGCGATATCGGCGACAGGAAACGGATCGAGCGGAATCTGCGCGCCAGCGAACGGCGCTTCCGAAGCCTGTTTGACTCGAACATGCTGGGCATCATCTTCGCCAACCGCTTCACCGGCGAAGTGCTCGACTGCAACGAGGCCATGCTCAAGATCACCGGCTACACCCGTGAGGAGGTGCAGCGTGGCGAGATGAACTGGATCAAGATGACTTCCCCAGAGGAGCGGCCGCTGGATGTGCCGGCCGTCCATGCTGTGGGAAATGGTCCGCTGGTGCCATACCACAAGCACTACATCCACAAGGATGGCCATCGTGTGCCTGT
>JAKORQ010000280.1 GCA_029777755.1 Planctomycetota bacterium | reverse complement strand
TATTAATCCACATTTCGACAGACCTTATCACTAACTATATCCTCTAGAGCTTGCTTAATAGAGTGATAGAGTTACAGTACCACATGAGGGGCTTTGGGCTCTGCTTGCCACAACGTGCAGAATCGCTCCCCCTTTCCGAGAGAGGTCTACGCCGATGAAACTTATCTGCAATCGCGGAGCACTACTTGAGGGATTGAGCGTGGCCGGCAATGCCACTGCCAGCCGTAACATCAAGCCTGCGCTTCAGTGTGTGAAGCTCACCGCCTCGGCCGACAAGCTCATTGTCGCCGCCACCGACCTTGAAGTTGCCATCCGTTTCCAGAATGCCCAGGTGCAGGTAGAGCGTCAGGGCGAAGCCCTGGTTCCCCTGGATCGCCTTCGTGATATCGTGCGTGAGAGCCTCGATGACACCCTCTCGCTGGAACTGAGCAACGAAGGCCTCAACATCAAGGGGCAGGACTCTCACTTCCGCATCTATGTGCAGGACCCGGCCGACTTCCCGCCCGTGCCTGATTTCGAGGGCGAAGCTGACCTGGAAGTGACGGCTGCCCAGCTCAAGCAGCTTATCGGGCAGACCCTCTTTGCCGTCGCCAAGGAAAACACCCGCTATGCCTTCAACGGTGTGCTGCTGCACATCAAGGGCAAGAAGCTGGTCCTTGTCGGCACCGATGGCCGGCGACTGGCACACGCCAGGGGCGACCTGGCCTCGCTTTCCAAGGCCGACGCCGAGGACACCAAGGCCATCATCCCGCAAAAGACGTTGCAGATGATCGACAAGCTGCTTACCGATGGCGAGGAAAAGGTCGCCGTGCAGCTCCGCGATAACCAGGTGATCTTCCATACCGCCAACGCCACCCTTACCAGCAATCTGGTGGAAGGTCAGTACCCTCCTTATGAGGACGTCATCCCCCGTGACTGCGGCAAGAAGATGACCGCGGGCACCGCCAACTTCCTCTCGGCCGTGAAGCGAGCCTCGCTGCTGGCGACCGAGGAAGCCAAGGGCGTGCGTTTCAGCTTCAACAATGGCGGCTTGGTGCTGACCAGCCGCTCACCTGATGCCGGCGAATCGACCATCAACTTCGCCTGCAAGTATGACGGCGAGCCGATCGAGATCGGCTTCAACCCGGCGTTCCTGATCGAGGCCCTGAAGGTCGCCGACAGCGACGAAATCACGCTGGAGATGACGATGCCCAATCGTCCTGGCCTGCTCAAGAGCGGCGCCAACTTCCAGTACGTGATCATGCCGCTCAACCTTCAGTAAGGTGACCTTCGTTAAGTAGCGCATGACGCCAAAGAACCGTTTTTGCGCGCCTCGCGGGGAGGGTGTGCGTTTTCATTATCCTCGCCGCCGGGACTGTTGAGGCCCCTTCAGGTAGACCGCGGAAACTCACCGACTATAATCACGCGCGACTATGCCCTTTACACTGAGCAAGGAATCCTCCGATACCGTGATCCTGGACGATCTGGGTCTGGACTCGTCCAACCGTTGGGTTCTCAACTTCGGACCCCAGCACCCTGCCACCCATACTACGCTTCGACTGGTACTGGAGCTGGATGGTGAGCGCATCGTGAGCTGCACGCCGCATATCGGCTACCTGCACTCCGGTTTCGAGAAGCTCGGCGAAAACCTGAACTTCAACCAGTACGTCACCATCGTCGACCGCATGGACTACTCCGCGCCGATCTACAACGAGTTGGCGTGGCACGGCGCGGTGGAGAAACTGCTCGGCATCGACCTTACCCCCCGCACCAAGGTATTGCGCACCATCGCCGGCGAACTGGGGCGTATCCAGTCGCACCTGCTGGCCGTCGGCGCCGCCGCCCTCGACCTGGGTGGCTTTACCCCCTTCCTCTACGGCTTCAACGTCCGTGAGGACATTTACGACATCGTCGAGTTCATGAGCGGCCAGCGCTTCCACACGAGCTGGACGCGCGTCGGCGGACTCTGCCAGGATCTTCCGGACGAGGACGTGTTCAAGAAGATTGTCAAGAAGCTGATCGACGAGACTCTGCCGCGGGCGGTCGAGGACGTTGAGAAGCTGCTTAACCGCAACCGCATCTTCGTCGATAGAACCAGGGGAGTCGGCGTCATCAGCAAGGAAGACGCGATCGCCTGGAGCCTTACCGGGCCGGTGGCGCGTGCCTCGGGAGTGACGCGCGATATCCGCAAGGATGAACCTTACCTGTGCTTTGCCGACAATTGGGATGGCGCCGGCGCCAAGGCAGTGGACTTCAAGGTCCCGATCATGACCACCGGCGACTGCTATGCCCGTTACTACCTGCGCCTGCAGGAGATGCAGCAGTCCTGCCACATCATCCGCCAGCTCATCGACAACATTCCGCCCGGGCCTGTGAACGTCAGCCCAGAGACCAAGACCGTGCTGCCGCCCAAGGATCAGGTCTACGGCTCGATCGAGGGCCTGATCCACCAGTTCGAGATGATCATGACCAACCGCGGCTTCCCCACGCCGCTTGGTGAGGTCTATGGCTGCATCGAGTCGGCCAATGGCGAGCTTGGTTACTACATCGTCTCCGACGGCACCAACACTGCCTGGAGAGCCCGCACCCGGCCGCCGATCTACATCAACTACCAGGTGTTCCCCAAGCTGATCGAGGGACACACGATATCCGATATCGTGGCCGTCCTCGGTTCGCTGAACATCATCGCCGCCGAGCTGGATCGCTGATCCAAAATCAGGCCGAAAGCAACATCGCTTCTCGAACGCTGAAAGAGCGACGGGCATTTTCCCTGCGCGCTTCGGCGGGGATGAATGTACTTTCCTTACGGAATGGTGATAATGCCTGCTGGGACAATCGTTTGCACGTAAACCGGCACCAGACAGGCAGGAACCAGGAGAAAGTAACCCCATGCATCTCGACATCACCGGCCGGCCGACGACTCAGCCGCACATCCGCGCTGGATTCATCGGCTGTGGTTCGCACGCTTTCCGCAATGTCTATCCGACTTTCCAGTTTGCCCCGGTCGAGCTGATCGCCACCTGCGACCTTGATGCAGACAGGTCATCGGCTTTCGCCAGGCAGTTTGGCGCCCAGCGCTGGTACACCGATCACCGCAAGATGCTCGAGTCGGAGAAGCTCGACGCGGTGTTCATCGTGACCAACTACGACGAGAAAGGCCGTCCGCGCTACCCCTCCCTCGCCGCCGACTGCCTGAAGGCCGGCTGCAACGTCTGGATGGAAAAGCCCCCGGCCGCCAGCAGTGCCGAGCTGGAGAACATCAAGAAGATCGCCGGCGACCTGCGGGTGATGGTCGGCTTCAAGAAGATGTTCTTCACGGCCAACGAGAAGGCGAAGGAGCTGATGCACTCGCCTGATTTCGGCAATGCCCAGATCGCGCAGCTCAACTATCCGCAGTACATACCGCCGGTGGAGGAACTGCAGCAGTATGTCGAGGGCAAATCGAGCAACAACCTGGTGATCTCCTTCCTCGATCACCTGTGCCATCCGGTGTCGCTGCTGCTGATGCTGATGGGGATGCCGCAGACGCTGTACTACGATCGCGCTGCCAATGGCTCTGGCGTGGCGATGTTCAGCTATTCCGATGGACGGCTGGCGACGATCACGCTGACCCACGGATCGGCCGGCGCCACCTGCATGGAGAGAACCACCATCATTTCCGACAAGTATCGGCACATCGTCGTGGAGAATAACATCCGCGTGATCTACCACCGCGACGCCCCCGGCCGCGGCTATGGCAATACCCCCAGCTACTTCACCGGCACCCCCGAGCAGACCAGCGCCATCTGGGAGCCGGAATTCTCCCTCGGCCAGCTATACAACAAGGGGCTGTTCCTGCTGGGCTACTACGGCGAGGTGAACGAGTTCGCCAGCGCCATCATCGAGAAGCGCCCGGTGGCCAAGGCCCATATCGATCACGCCATCCAGGCAACACGGATATTCGAGGCTTTTGCCCGGGGACCGCGTAAAATCATCTGTCTGTAACGCAAGAAAAGGAATGCAATGAACCTGCTGAGAAAAGGAACCGATAGCGCAGCCGACACCAAGAAACATGACTGGGGCACACTCCAGTTCGTGGCCGGAACTTCCATCAACGGCGCAAAGCATGTGAGCTCCGCCCGCGTGGTGATCAACGCCAACACCCGCAACACCCGCCACAGCCACCCCACCTGCGAGGAAGTGCTTTACCTGCTGAAGGGAAAGCTGAAGCACTACGTGGGAGATGAAGCTTACGACATGGTCGCCGGTGACTGCATCTATATCCCGGCCGGCGTCCCGCACTACGCCATCAACACCGGCGACGAACCGGCCGACATGCTGGTGATGTACAGCGCCGGCGAACGCGATTTCAAACTCGAAGAATGATGGATTCGCCTGGAACCACAGATGAACACATATTAACACAGATTGCGTTTTGATTTGTTTAATATTGTGCCACCTATATTGTTCGAGTGAATTCACTCAGGTGTAACCAAGTGAACGTAACACAGTGATCCGCCCATGCCGTGATAGATTTCGGTCTATCACGGCTGTATCCGTTATTTTTCAGATCATCTGGGTTTATCTGTGTTCATCCGTGTTCCAATAGATGATCTGCGCCCATCTGTGGCTTGTTTCATCTCCCGATAGCCACAGGCTGGCCATCGGCCAGGATTGATCTTCTTCCGGCCTCGATCACCTGTTCGTTGATGGCACTGTTGGCCGGGGTGGCGACTATGCCGGCCTGGTCGATTTCCTGAAGGATCTTTTGCCTGGCCTGGAGGTCATCGCCGGCCGAATTAACGCGGATGGCCGAGCGCACGTTTGCCTCCAGCGAGTCATATCCATAACCCACCGGCTTCAGTCCCTCACCTTCCCAGGGGACGAGCCGGAAGTAGTCGGGGTTCACGAAGCGGAATGGCGGGGTGCCTCGTGTGTAGCAGTGTGCCACGCCGCGGAACTGGTCATTGTGCTGGATCAGTCCTCCGCAGTCGCCGCCTTCGCAGAAGAGCGTCATACCCTGGTCATTGGAACCGGCCGCCAGGTCGGGATACCCCAGCCCGTTGAGCACATTCAGCATCCCGCCATTCTCGAAGGTGACCCGCGCCGCACTCCACATGTAACCCACATTGCCATTGGGGAAGTTTCCCTTGCAGCCGCGCACGGAAACCTCGACCGGCCGCAGCCCG
>JAKORQ010000279.1 GCA_029777755.1 Planctomycetota bacterium | reverse complement strand
CCGCGGCATCCTGGTAACGCTGGCGACCACCATCTTCGGCTTTTCCCTGATGCTCAACCTTTCCCTGCTGTTCATCAGCGGGGTAGTCTCCGGCGGGGGCCAATCACGCACCGAGACGGTGCTGGAAGGGGATCCCTCGCAGCGCGTCGCGATTGTGCCGCTCACCGGTGTGTTGACAGATGATGAGTATGAAAGATTCGACCGGCTGCTGAAACGGGCCGAGCAGGATGGGGTAAAGGGGCTGATTGTGGAGATCGATACCCCAGGCGGCTCGGTCTCCGCATCCGACATGATCTACAACCGGCTGCTGAGGTTCCGCGAGCAGAATCCATCCGTGCCGGTGACAGCCGCCATGAAGTCGCTGGCTACCAGCGGCGGCTACTACGCGGCGTGCGGGGCGAGCCACATTGTGGCGCAGCGCAGCACCATGACAGGGAACATCGGCGTGCTCATGCCGCGCTACAACCTGAGCGAGCTTGCAAAGAAGATTGGCGTGGCCGACGCGACGATAGAGTCGACTGGAACGCCATACAAGAACGCGGGATCGATGCTCAAGCCTGAGAACCCGGAGGAGACAAAGTATTTCCGCGAGATCATCGATGACGCGTTCTCACAGTTCAAGCAAGTCGTTGAGGTCGGGAGGGCTGGCAAGCTGGCACGCCCAATATCCGAGGTCGCCAATGGCAAGGTATATACCGCCCAGCAGGCCCTGAAGCTGGGATTGATCGACCAGATCGGTTACCTGGAGGATGCCATCGAGCAGGTGGCAGAGGCGGCCGGGCTGTCTCAACCGGAGGCGGTGCGCTACCGGGAGATTCCGAGTCTGAGTGATGTTCTGCTGGGCATGAACTCGAAGGGAGTACCGCAGCGCGGGGTGACGTTGGAGATCACCCCCGAGATGATCGATCGGCTCGCGACGCCGAGATTGATGTACCTGTGGCGGGGCGAATAGCCTCGTGTGACAACAGTGCTTGTGGTGAGGGATTGGACAATGGTGTTCAGAGCAGTGACGGGCGTACTGCTGGCGATCCTTTGTATCAGCAGTTGGAGCTGGGCGGCGACTCCCGAGCAGGTCGGTGAGGCGATCCGTAAGGGCAGGGAATGGCTGCTGAAAGTGCAGAAAAACGGCAACTGGGAGAAAGTTCCCTCGCCCTCGGAGAAATCCAACTGGTCCACTGAGGGCGGCCAGTACGGCGGGTTGACGGCGCTGGCAACCTATGCGCTGCTTGCTTCCGGCGAACCTGTCTCCAATCCCGATATCCAGGAGGCCATCAAGTGGCTGCGCAATGCCGACATCAAGGGCGTCTATGCCCTGGGGATGCGGGCGCAGATCTGGGGCATGCTGCCCAAGGCAGACTGGGTTGAGGAGGCTATGGCTCGCGACCTGGAGCTGCTGCTGGCGGGCGTGCTGCAGCAGCCTGACAACAGGGGGCTGTACGACTATCTCACACCTTCCAGTCCCACCAATGCGCGCGTGGACCACAGCGTCAGCCAGTACGGCGTGCTTGGCGTCTGGGCGCTGGAGAAGTCAGGCGCGCCGGTTCCTCCAAGGTACTGGGAGTTTGTCGAGGACATCTGGACCAAGCATCAGGATGTCTCCGGCGGGTGGTGCTATGAGCGCATGCCAAATGCCGGGCACCCGATCAACATATCGATGACTGCCGCCGGGGTGGCGACGCTGTACATCACGCAAGACTACCTGCACGCCAACGAAGGCATCCAGCCGCGCGGGAACATCACCCGCCCGGAGATTGAGGCTGGACTGAAGTGGATGACTGACAACTTCCAGAAGGTTGGTGACGATTGGTACTCCTGGTACGGCATCGAGCGAATCGGCGTGGCCAGCGGCCTGAAGTATTTTGGCCCGCATAACTGGTACGAGATTGGCGCTGACCTGATGGTCAAGAGGCAGACCGCGGAAGGCAAGTGGAACTACAACCGTGGTGGCCGGTCGGATGTGGTCGGTACCAGTTTCTGCCTGCTGTTCCTCTCGCGCGGGCGTGCCCCGATCATGATGAGCAAGCTGCAGTATGAGACGATCGACGCCAGGGGCAACAAGAGCGAGGGGCTGTGGAATCAGCGTCCGCGCGAGGTTGCCAATCTCACCACCTGGGTCGGGCGCCGCATAGAGCAGGACCTGAACTGGCAGGTGGTGAACCTCAATGCGCCAGTGGATGAACTGGCGGAGACCCCGATCATCTACATGTCAGGGTCGGCCGCCTTCAACCTCAGCGAGGAACATCGCGAGAAGCTGAAGACGTATATCGAGAATGGCGGCATGGTGTTGGGCAATGCCGATGGCGGACGCCCGGCGTTCACCGAGGCGTTCAAGAAGCTGGGCGAGTCGATGTTCCCGGGGTATAAGTTCCGCGACCTGCCGGAACGCCATCCGATCTATACCGAGCAGCAGTTCCAGCGGTCGCGCTGGCGCACAAGACCGCCGGTGCAGGGATTGAGTAATGGCGCGCGCGAGCTGATGATCATCATCCCGCAGGTCGACCCGGCGCGTCAGTGGCAGATGAACGACGACAGCCGTCGTGAGGAGCTGTTCCAACTGCCGGCCAACATCTTCCTCTATGCCGTCGACAAGACGATGCAGTTCAAGGGCGAGCGCCGACTGCTAAAGGAGAACACCAGCATCTCGCCGGAGCGCACCATCTCCGTTGCCCGCATTGAGTACGACGGCAACTGGAATCCTGAGCCGGGTGGCTGGCGGCGCATGCAGGCTTATATGCGCAATAATCGCCGGGTGGCGCTCAAGGTTGAGCCGGTGAAACTGGGCAGCGGGGCGCTGGCCGCGACCTACAAGGTGGCGCATCTGACCGGCACCGAGTCGGTGAAGTTCACGCAGGAGCAGCGTGACGAGATCAAGAGCTTTGTCGAGAAGGGCGGCACGCTGATCATCGATGCGGCCGGCGGAAGCGCGGAGTTCCGCTCCTCCATCGAGAACGAGCTGGCGATCATCTTCGGGCCTGATGCCGCGAAGGCGGTGAGCAGCTCGCTCAAGCCCGACAGCCCGCTCTATACCGCGCTTGGCGATGCGGCTCGTGACGTACAATATCGCCAGTACGCCCGCCTGGAACTGGGGCGGCTTCCGAAGGATCCCCGCTTCCGGGCGATTGAGGTGGGAGGCCGATTTGGCGTGATCTACAGCCCACAGGACATGACGGTGGGCATGGTCGGCCACCCGGTGGACGGCATCTTCGGTTACGAGCCTGAGTCGGCCTCCAAGCTGATGGCGGCGCTGCTGACATACGCCAGCCAGTAAAGCGGTAGTAGTGAGGTGAAAAGACAGCGGCCGGTACCTTCATGTGGTACCGGCCGCTTTTCTATTGCTTCTCGATGCCGCGGCGGCGAGGTCAGGATTTCGCGTTCTTCTTGCGCCGACGAAGCTCCATATCGATGAACTCGTCAAGCTCACCGCGATCCAGCACGCTCTCGACAT
>JAKORQ010000278.1 GCA_029777755.1 Planctomycetota bacterium | reverse complement strand
TCATTAAGCCATTCTGGCGGACTCATCTGTCAAAATAACCAGGCTCAGGCATATCGCCGCTTCAGCTTATCCACAGGGTATTCAGAGTCACCTGTCACTAGCCCGAATGGGTTACATGATACATGTTGGCACTTAAATCTCGTATTTCTTGCGGTTTAGGTAACACCGGTATAATCCCGGGCAAGCACATGTGTGGACTGGCGGGAATTATCTCTTTCGACAGCCGGCAGCCGATAGAGGCCAAGACGCTGGGCAAAATGTCCCAGCGGATTGAGCATCGCGGGCCGGATGCCTCCGGGAGCTGGGAGGTGGAGCTGGTGTCGCCCAGCTTCGCCGCGGGGCTGGTGCATTGCCGGCTTTCCATCCTCGACCTGGATGCACGGGCCAACCAGCCGATGACCGACTCCAGCGGCCGGTTCACCATTGTATTTAACGGGGAGATCTACAACTTCCGCGAACTCCGCGCCCTACTCGAGAAGGAGCTGCCGGAGTTTGAATTCCGCACCACCAGCGACACGGAAGTGATCATTGCCGCCTTCCAGGCCTGGGGGGAGCGTTGCGTGGAGCGCCTGGAGGGGATGTTTGCGTTCGTTATCGTCGACCAGGCGACGCGAACGGTGTTCGCCGCCCGCGATCGCATGGGGCAGAAGCCGCTCTACCTGGCGACGGTGAGCGCGGACAAGGAGCCTCTGGACATTTTCGAGCCGACCGCCCATCGGCCGATCGCCGCGGCCGCCTTTGCCAGTGAAATCAGCCCTTTGCTGGCGATCCCCTGGGTGGAAAGGAAGCTGCGGGAGGCCAGCCTGACTCCCTATCTGCTGTGGGGGTATGTGCCGTCGCCTTATACATTCTATGAAGGGGTGTATTCGTTGCCGGCCGGCCATGCCATGACTATCGCCCTTCAGCAGGCGCGGGTCTGGCGCTACTTTGACCCCAACCAGCAGCAACAGCGCTTCATCCCCGGCGAGACAGATGTACAGGCGACGCGCGGGCTGGTTATCTCGGCCGTGAAGCGGCAACTGGTGGCAGATGTCCCGGTGGGTTGTTTCCTCTCCGGCGGGATGGATTCCTCGATCATCGCCGCCGCCATGCGGCAGGTTTGTGGCGCAAATCAGGAGATCCTTACCTTCTCTGTAGGGTTTGACGATCCACGCTTTGATGAAACGGAATATGCCCAGGCGGTGGCGCGGCACCTGAAGACTCGTCACCGCTCATACCACGTGACGCTGGATGCGGTGGAGAACCTGAACCGCATCGTCGATTCGTTTGGCCAGCCGTTCGCTGATTCTTCCGCGATACCGACATATCACCTTTCCAAGATCACGCGACAGGAAGTGAAGGTGGTGCTATCGGGAGATGGAGGGGATGAGCTGTTTGGCGGCTATGACCGGTACCGCGCCATGCGGCTGGGAGCGCGGTTTCACCCGGCGGTTCGCTACATGCTCGCAATGTCGCTGGTGCAGAAGCTGCCGGGAAGGCATCCGAAGTCGCGCCTGGCGCGCTTCAAGCGCTTCGCCGCCCCGCTGCGACTGCCGGTCGGCAGGAGATATGCGCGATACATGGAGCTGTTTTCGCCGGATGACCTGCGGCAGATGTATCGGCCGGAGATGACCGATTCCGATGAGGCGTACCTGGCGGCGACATATGAGCAGCTCATGGAAGGGCGCGATGAGGTGCAGGCGGCGCTGGCGACCGACCGCATCACCTATCTGCCGGAGGATCTGCTGGTGAAGCTGGATCGCAGCTCGATGCAGCATGCCCTGGAGGTGCGCAGCCCGTTCATGGACACCGAGCTGGTACAGTTTGCGGCCGGTCTGGATGCGCAGCAGCTATTGGGGCGCGGTGGGAAGAGCCTGCTGCGGCTGGCGTTCGCCCAGGACCTGCCGGAAGGACACTTCGATCGGCCGAAGATGGGTTTCGCTGTGCCGATCGGGGAATGGCTGCGTACGGACCTGCGCGAGATGCTGTATGACCACGTAAACGCCCAGGACGCCTTCTCCGGGCAGTATTTCGACCGCACGTTCATCAACAGAATGATCAGCGAACACGAATCGGGAAGGCGCGATCACTCGCAGCGGCTGTATGCCCTTCTGGTGCTGGAGTTGTGGCACCGCAAGCAGGGATGCTAGGGCGGTTCTACTGAGGAACGAAGGCACTAGAGCTGCTCAACCTCAGATGGAGCGGCTTGTCCTATAGGTTCACTTTGGGAGCGACGAAGCGATTTAGCACGAAGGGAACGTCGTCATCTTCCGTGCAGGGGACGCAGGACTTTTTCCCACAGCGCCAGGGCCATTTCGCAGTCCCAGTCCTTTAAGGGTTTGAAGACGTCGGGATCGGGCTTGCCTTTGGAGTAGTCGCGATAGCCGTGCTCCAGCTTGTAGTACAAGTCGGGTATGCCGACGCTCATACGGTCAAGGCATTCGTGGCCGCGGGCGTCATCCTTCCAGTATCCGCCGGCGAGAAGCACGATGTGATTGGTCAGGTTGGTGCGGAAGCCGCCATATGCATAGCCGGCCGAACTGCGCGGGCCGCCCGCATCCCCCGAGTCAAACTCAAACAGCATCCCGGGCTTGCCGATATTGGGAAGATTCTCCGTCCCGGAGACCAGGCAACCTGCTCCATTGATCCCCTTGCCGCCGTTGAGACCAGCGTGCACGTTAGCACCATATGTCTTGGCGGTCAGGCCGTACAGAATCTCCATGGGATCATCGAGAGTCATCCCCTTGTATCGATAGTTGCGGATCGACTCGGCGATCTCCTTTGCATCAGGAGCGCCCGCGTCAGGGTGTGAGCTTCCCCAGGTAAAGGTGTCGAGCGTGTTGCTGAGGCCTGCCTCCTTTATCTGGGCGACGAAGGCATCATGGTCATAGTTTTCCAGTACCGCATGGGCCTGGGCAGGTCCACCGAAGTAGACGGCGCCCACGATCATCATCCCAATCATGCCTTCGCGATAGTTGGGGTTCCAATCGCGATGCAGGTTGCCATCACCTTCCAGCGTCACGGGTGTTTGCCTGTTGCTGTAGGTATGGTCGGAGGTGGTATAAGCGGAGGCGACCAGGGCGGCCGTCATCAGCAGGTCGATCTTCTGTTTCTCTTCATGGGTGAGCTGATCCCAAATGCGCGGCGTCAGGCGAGCGAGGGCGAACATGCCGGTCACATGGCGCTCATGTTGCGACCAGTATCCGCCGCCGCAGAGGATGGCGTTGTTACCCTCGATGCTGTAGCGGATGCGCTTGAGCAATGCATCATCGGCCGAGTGGTTGCCCAGCCATGCGGCCGTCGCCAGCAGGATGTTCGCCCCGCCATTGCCGGCGATGCCGGAGAATCCCCGGACGTTGCGATAGCAGCGGAAAAGAGGTGCTGCGATGGCCTGGTCAATCACCGACTGCGGTAGCGCAGGTTGAACGGATCGTTCGGCCGGCCTGGCCGGCGTGGGCACAGGTGAAGGATCATCAGCAAACGTCATTGTGCACGCTCCCACGATCAGCGACAGGGCCATACGTTTAATCATTCCTGACCCTCTTCTGTTTCAGCCTTGCGGACGGCCGCCGCACATTCCGAGGGTGTCATGAACACCGCCTGCTGGTCGGTGAGGATATCGATGATCTTAACAAACTCATCGAACCGATCACCGCCCCAGGAGATGGGATGCCCCTGAAGGACGTAGTACTGGCGATCCGGGTATTTCACCAGACCATTGATCAGCAGTTGTGAGTCGGGAACGCCAACCGCGCGCTCTATGTTCACCTCAAAGACGCGATCCAGCACCGTCACCTTGCCGGCCGCGTGAAGCTCCCGGCCGACATCGTCGAATGGCACAGGGTAGAGCCACACGGCCATGTCAGGCTCTTCCTGCATGACACGCGCGGTGGTGGCGTCATAGCTGGGACTGTACACGCCGCCGGGCGGGCCGAAGGTGCGGAAGGTGAAGCCGAGCGTCTCCTGCACCAGTTTCTGCGAGTCCGCGAAATGTTTCTTCTGCTGCTCGTAGGAGCGCTTGTTGAACTCGTTGTACTGGATGCCGTTCTCGGTGTGCAGCGCGTGGTCCCAACCGTGGAACCAGAACTCCACTTCGCCGCTCTCATGGCGCTGCTTCACCCACTCGACAAACTCGGGCTTCGCATCGACCAGGGTGTTTGCGATGATCCCCATGCTCGATTTGATCTTGCGCGAAGCGAGAAAGTCAGCCACGCGCTGCCATTGGGGATGTACCACGCCGCGCACGGGCTTCAGGTCATCGAGCTTGATGACGATGATCGGCGGCGTGGCGCGCCTGGGAATGTCGGCGACGGCGTAGTTCGTCTCAGCCGGACGCTTGCGCGGCGGCGGCGCGGGGATGGGCGTGACGTCGGGGGCAATGCCCAGAAGCGATATGTCATCTATGTCGATAACGCCCCTGGCGCCGGCGAAGGAATGCACCCAGATGGCTACCGATGCGGCGTCCTCGGGCGCACGGACCTTGAGGCTGTACTGGTGCCACTGGTTGTCGCTCTTGTTGATGGCGCAGATGGACTGGCCGCCGGTTCGCCTGCCATCTGCGCGATTGAAAACCAGGTAGACGCCGCAGGCATTAACGCTGGTTCTCGCCCAGAAACCAAGCTCAATCTCCTGTCCCGGCTGCAGCGGGAAGAACTCGCTGGTGACCGATGAGCCGGTGGGGTTGTATTTCTCGGTGCCGACGCGCAGGCCCAGCGATCCTGAGCGGGCCGCGTCGGCAGAGATCTGCGAAGTACTATCGTCGATAACCCAGAACTGCTCGCCTGACTCAAAACCCGCATTGCGCGGCACGATGTCGCCTTCCGCCGCCTGAACCGCCGACCCCAGCATCACCAGGGCCGCCCAGCTGAACATACTTCGCATTCCAAGCACCTCGATACGGGAACAAATTCTCCTGCCGGCGAAAACCGCCTCGTCATTCACCACCAGATCCAGGCATTTGGCACGGCAAGGTGGGTGGTCTCCGCCGGCGTCAGCCGGTCGACGTGGCCATCGACAAACACGAAGTTGGCCTGTCCATTGTGCCTGAACCCGGGAACCACCTTCAGCCAGTCAGGGTTGGCGATTGGGGAACTCCATCCGGTGGGAATGCGGTAGTAGTCGCTGGTGAGCATGTAGTCCATCTCGCAGACATTCATGTCGCCGATAAGCACGATCTGCGAAGAGTTGCGCACCCTGGCGCGTTTGTAGTTCCAGCGCGCATTCATCATCGCGTTGTTGCAGCCGTAACTGGCGAGCTGATAGGGATGAACGGCCGCGGGATTCTGAAGCTCATCGCGGCTGGCCGACGGACAGTTGCCCAGCGTGGAGGTGTTTCTGCGCAACTGGCCATTCTCATCGCGATCGATGAGGACGCCCAGTTCCAGCCCGTTCTGCAGGTAGGTGGTGGAGAGGTACGGCTGGATGCGGCGATGCCACCAGAATGCGTCGGTGGCGCTCCAGAAGGCGGCGAAGGATCCGCTGTTGGAGTCGGCGTACAGGTGCTGGGCCATTCCCAGTTGCCGCAGGTTGTTGGCGCATTGCACCGCCAGTGCCGATTCCCTTGCCTTCGCCAGCGAGGGCAGCAGGATCGCCAGCAGCAGCGCAATAATCCCGATCACAACAAGAAGCTCAACCAGTGTGAAGCCCCCGGTTGGTTTCCTGGCCATGGCATACCTCCATTCCCCGATGGCGGTCTTTGTGTTGATTCAGGCCCGGCGCTTGCGCAGCATCAGGCTCGTGGCGCCCAGGCCCAGCGCGAACATCACCGCGGTCGGCTCCGGCACGACTGTGATCGAAATGGAATCCCAGTGCGTCTCGAAGGCGGCCGAGTTGTTGTTGTAGTCGTGCAGGCCGAAATATCGGCCGGTGAGCGGATCCTGATCGCGCCAGGTGAACTGGTAAGTCACATCATCGGTGATGTTGCGGAAGGTAACCGAGAGATCCAGGGCATCCTTGCTGCCGTTGCCGTCGGTATCGACATAGCTGCCGGCGAGGGTCATCTCGGCAACATCATCGAGGTTGGTGCTCATGCGATGGTTCAGGCCGCCGCTCGCCTGAACTTCACCATTTCACAGCAGCTCGATGCAGTCGGTATTGAAGGTGGAGGATGCCCGCCAGCGCAGCGTGTAACCGTCGAGCGCCGCTCCGCCGAAGCTGGAGGTTGGCGCCAGCGCCACCAGGCTTACGTATGTCCCGGTTCCGGTGGCCGAGGACTGCACGAGTTTCCCGGTGATGGCGAAATCGATGGTATCGGCGCCGCCAAGGTTGCTTACCTCCAGCGCTGCGGTGTAGCGTGCGCCGGTGGTGGTGGTGTGTGAGTATGTGCTGGCGTCGGTGTCCAGGATCCAGCCGCCCCCGGCGGTGCTGGCGACGAAGTCATCGACGGAAGCGGAGAAATCATTGCTGTATGGTGCGATCACCGCGGCCTGCGCGGCCGACACGCCAGCGACAACTGACGCGGCCAATGCGATCAACCCGATGTGCCTTAACATGGCGCCTCTCCTGTTTGTCACAAGCCCTCTTGCCGGGCGCCGGATGTGCGGCACGACAGAGTAGCGCGTGCCTACATTGTCTGTTCATATCCTTGTCGAAAAGTATTTTCAATCTTAAAGAAAAAGTTTTTATAACTTTTAGGCATCAGGGATGCGGCCAAGGGTATTCTGCCGGGATCAGGGTCGGCTCGAAGCGGCGAACGTTGCGGGGCATGTCAGGCGATTGGAGCCTCTCCAGCAGTTGCGTCACCCCGGCCGTGCCGATCCAGCGGGTATGGATGTCGATATTGGCCGGTCGGGGATGCAGGCCGCGCACGATTGCCATGTCGTTGTTGCATGAGATGATGTCCAGGTCCACGCCCGGGCGGATCCCCATGGAAAACAGCAGCCCGTAGACGGTGAGCGTGTATTCATCGGCGGGGATGAACAGGCCGGTTGGTCGGGGGTC
>JAKORQ010000001.1 GCA_029777755.1 Planctomycetota bacterium | reverse complement strand
TGTAGCCCCAGGAACAGCGGCCCGAGGATGTCATCCACGATGCGGAAACGCCACATCCCAAGCCCCAGCGCCAGCCCCAGCACGATGCTCAGCAGGAATCCCACACCCAGGCGGGCGATCGAGATCAATGGCGATGACAAGAGTGGCCGATCGGTGGCGATCCTGCCGCCCTCCTCGGCCGGCCAGGGCCAACCGCCCCCCAGCGGCCCGCCAAACGCCGTGCGGAACCCCGCCAGATCGCACAGCGAATCAATCACATGCGTGGGAGCAGGGAAGCGATGCTTCTCCCACCCGATAGTCCTATATGCCGTCTCCCAGACAAAAAGTATCACTATCCACGCCAGCAGCACTCGCAGGCTTCCAGAACTCAGATGCTTCCGAATTGATTCGGTTAACTTCATCCTCGATTTCCTTACGGACCAGGTGCACCAGTTCGGTGATGTCGCGGCTGTCGAAGTTTCGTGGGTGGGCAAGCTCAATGTTCACCACCCGGCGAATCCGGCCGGGATGGGCATGCAGCACCACGATTCGGTCAGCCAGGCGCACCGCCTCACCCACCGAGTGGGTCACAAACAGGATCGTCTTGCGCGTCTTGATCCACAGATCCTGCAACTGCTGATGCAGCAGCGTGCGTGTCTGGGCGTCGAGGGCGGCGAACGGCTCATCCATCAGCAGCACCGCCGGGTCCATGACCAGCGCCCGTGCGATGGCCACACGCTGCTTCATACCGCCGGAAAGCTCATGCACCAGCTTGTTGGCGCTGCTCTCCAGGTGAACCATCGCCAGCGCCTGCTGCACGCGCTCCTCGCGCTCGCTCCTGGGAACGCCGGCCATCTTCAGCCCGAAGGCAATATTCTGTGCGGCCGTGAGCCAGGGGAAAAGCCCGTGATCCTGGAACACGACAGCACGATCCGGGCCCGGGCCGCGAACCTCCACGCCATCCAGCACGACGCTGCCTGAATCCGGCTTGAGCATACCGGCCACGAGATTCAGCAACGTGCTCTTCCCGCAACCGCTTGGTCCGACAACGCAGACGAACTCACCTTGCCGGCATTCCAGCGAGATGCCCTCGATCCCCGAGGCGCGCGAGCCGGCGTACAGGCGCGTAAGTGAATTGAGGCACAAGTGCCCGCGGGTTTCCGACTTCGCTGCGGCACTGGCGGTCTTGAATAGTGATAGCAACATTACGCTCACTGTCCCTGCGGCTGGAATCTCGTTTCAATGATGCCATCAAGCTTGATAGCCTGCCGGGAGAAGCCAAGGCGATGAGCGAGCTGCGCCATGGTGACGATCGAATCCTCCAGGGGATCGGTGGTGAACTTCACCCGGGCAATCGCCTGGTCCAGCGTACCCGGCGGAAGCTCCTTGCGCGTGAGGGCAAACAGGGCGTCCTTAAGCTGCGGCAGTTGGCCGGCCGGATCGGCGCTGAGCTTCTCCGTCCAGTCACGATGGACCTTGAGGAACTTCTCGACCAGTTCCGGGTAGCGCTCGATGAACTGCGGCGTCGCCACAACGACGGTGGTGGCGAACGCGCCGCTTGGCCAAAGATCCTTTTCCTCGGCGATCAGGCGCGCCCCCGACTCAATGATCAGCCGCGATCCCCACGGCTCAGGCACCCACGCCGCGTCGATCTGCCCCCGCTGCATCAGTGAGGCCTGCTCGGCATTGGCGATGGCCATCACGCCCGACAGGTCCGTCTGCTTGAGTGTCTCCGACAGGTAATTCTTTGCCGAGATATCCTGCGTGTTGCCGATCTGCGGGGTGGCAATGCGTTTGCCGACCAGGTCTTCCAGCTTCTCGACGGGTGCGTCCTTGCGGGCAACGATGACCACGCCGTTGGCGGCCGAGCCGCTGATGATCCGCAGCCCCTTGCCGGAGCTGGCCGAGAACCCCGCGATCGCCGGGCCGGGCCCGACGTAGCCGATGTCGATCTCCCCGTGGATCATCGCCTCAATCAGCGATGGCCCGGCATTGAAGACCTTGGTATCAACCCTGGCGGGGGAAAGCGCCTGAGCAAAATCGCCGGACGCCACGCCCAGCAACGCCTGCGCATGGGTCATGTTGGCAAAGTACCCGATGCGAACGACAGGCGCTTCGCCGGCCTCCTGAGTGTCCTTACTGCAACCGACTACTAACAACGCCGCGAATGTTAGTAAAATAACCCACAGCCGAGCTACAGGCAGATTCATGGGGCAATAGCCTAAGCGCGGCGCTCGGGGGCGTCAACGGTAAATCTACTTTTCCTACCAGTTTTATCGGTGTTTGCTGCCCACTTCACATTCGACTCCGCATGCGGGATGATCTGCAGACGATGCTGAAGCTCATCTCCTGCAACGTGTTCATGCGCGAAGCCTGCCTGGCGATCGCCGATTCGCCGCACGTCATCGATGTGGAGTTCACCGAGCTGGGCGAGCACTTGCGCAGCGACGGCCTGCGCCAGCTCATCCAGTCGAACATCGACGCCACCGAGGCCTCGGGCAAGAAGTACGATGCCATCTGCCTCCTGTTTGGGCTGTGCGGGAATGCCACCGTCGGGCTGCAGGCGCGCAGCATGCCGCTGGTGATGCCGCGGGCACATGACTGCTGCACCATCCTGCTCGGCTCGAGATCCAGGTTCGTGGAGCAGTTTGGCGCCAACCCATCCACTCCCTTCTCCTCCTGCGGCTACATCGAGCGAGGCAGCTACTTCCTGCGAACGGCCGACGATGGCTCCAGCAGCATCGAGACCGGCGGCGATCCACTTCAGCGCTATATCGAGCAGTACGGCGAAGAGGATGGCCGATACATCTGGGAACAGATGCACCCCAACAGGCATGACAACGAGGCGGTCTTCATCGAGCTGCCGGAGACGAGACCACTGGGGCACGCCCTGCGCTTCGAGGAAAAGGCCCGGGCGGCCGGCAAGACAGTCAGGAAGCTGGAAGGAAACCTGCGCCTGATCCGCAACCTGATCCACGGCCACTGGAACGAGGAGGAATACCTGATCGTCCCGCCAGGCAAAACAATCGAAGGCGTCTACGATCACGAGAAAATCGTGAGAGCGAAGTAAGCCGTATTTTCCATCTGCGACTTGCGATTTGCGATTCTTCCTCGAACCTGGATGGTCTATGTGGGCCAAATGCTACAGGCTTACCTTCGTGCCTGCGTGCATCCTTTTCCCTTCGTCGCTTCCTCGCTCAATCGGCTCCTCGCTTCACCACCAGCATCTCCGCCAGCTTCAGATCCAGTTGAGTCGTGATCTTCAGGTTTCGCTCATCGCCAGGCGCCAGCCAGACTTCGCCCCCGGCCAGTTCTATCAGCTGCATGTCATCCGTCACCTGGTCCAGCGGGATCGGGCATCTCTCAAACGCCTCCAGTAGCGCCGTGCGGCGGGCTATCTGCGGGGTCTGCATGGCGAAAAGCTCATGTCGCGGGACGGTGCATTCCGCCTTCGCGGGAAGTGGGCCGGCCGCTTTCTTGATCGTCAGCGCCACCGGCATGGCGGGAACGGCCGCCCCGTGCTTCCTGGCCAGCTCCAATGTCGCATCGATCACCGCGTCGCTGACCAGCGGGCGGGCGGCATCATGGACTGCCACCCATTCGATTCCCTCATCAACCGCCCGCAGCGCCGAGAGGACACTGTGGGCACGGCTGCGTCCCCCGGGCACCCGCTTTACCCGCTGGTCCTTGAGCAACTCCAGCCAAGTGGCATGCTCCTCGCGGGCGACATCGGAATCATCGTCGGCCGCTATCACCACTTGCTTCACGTCCTGACGGGCAAGGAAACCCCCGAGCGTGTGAGCGATCACCGGCTTGTCGGCCAGCATCTGGACCAGCTTGTTGCGAGCGGCGCCGAAGCGTGATGAACTGCCGGCCGCGGGAAGGATTACTGCAAGACTCATGATTCCTTCTGGGCAGCAACCGGGGCGCGACGGGATTGCTGAGTGGCTTTGCCGTTCTCGTTAGCCTGGCCATCGAGCCGGCCGAAGATCATCCTCCCGGCCGACGTCTGCACCATGCTGGTGACGGTCGCCTCGCATTCGCCGGCCCCGATGAACTGGCGAGCCTGCTCGACCACCACCATCGTGCCATCCTCAAGATAGCCAACCGCCTGGCCGGGCTGTTCGCCAGGCTTGATGAGATTGACCTTCACCATCTCGCCGGGCAGCACCACCGGCTTCATGGCATTGGCTAGGTCATTTATGTTCACCACCGTGACGCCGCGAAGCTGGGCCACCTTGCTGAGGTTGGTGTCATTGGTGAACAGCCGCCCATCCATCTCGGCGGCCAGCATCAGTAGCTGCTGATCGATCGGCTCATGCTCCGCATTGCGGGCGGTTCCCTCGTAGATCACCACCTCGACCTTGCGGTTGGACTGAAGGCGCGCCACCATTTCCAGCCCACGCCGGCCACGGTTACGCTTCAGTTTGTCGGAAGAGTCGGCCAGCTTCTGCAACTCATCCAGCACGATGCGGGGCACGATCAGGCGGCTGTCGATCAGCCCCACATCGGCCAGGTCGGCGATTCGGCCATCGATCAGCACATTGGTATCCAGCAGCAGCGGCCGCTGCCCGCGCGTCTGCCGCGCGAACATCACGTAGGGGATGATGAAACGAATGTCGTCCTTCGTCTGCAGGATGAAGCTGATCATCAGGTAGCAGCAGACGATGTTCAGCAGCATCTTGAAGTAGCCGGCCAGCGCCTCGCGCACCGGCCCGGAGGTGGGCACGAAGCGCTCCACGATCCAGACCACGGCATAGCCGAGGATGTACGCCAGCACCAATCCAACCAGTGTGCCAAACAGGATGGCCGACAGCGCAAGCAACTTCCGGCGGGAGGAAAAGATATCGATAGCCAGCACCAGCACGGCGATAACTACCGGCACGGCAAAGATCGCCAGGGCGTTCTCCGGCCCAAATGGACCGGGCTTGGACGGGTCAGGCCCCGACAGGTATGCCCAGCCGATGGATGCCATCAGCAGGACAAACAGTGCTCTGATCAGGTGTAGTGTCATGCCTGCGCTTCTCTATCGCCGTCTTCGGGCCAAACCTCAGATTGCACCTATCCTGGTGCCATTTGATTCTACAGGCCCGACAGGATCGAAGAAATGCTTATCCCAGCAAAGCGGGATTTCGTGCCCAGATCAGCACGCCGACGCCGATCACCAGGCGGTAGATGGCGAACGGCACAAACCCATGCTTTCTCACCCAGTGCATGAACCAGGCGATGACCGCCCACGCTACGAAGAAGGACACCACAAAGCCGACGATCAACACGCCCCACTGGTGGGCGCTCATGGTCAGCGCGCCGCCGGCCGAGTTGCCGGTCACGGCCTTGAGCAGTTCATACCCGGTCGCCACCACCATGGTGGGGATGGAAAGAAAGAAGGAGAACTCCAGCGCCGACTCGCGCGACATTCGCGCCACCTGCCCGGCCGCGATGGTGCTCATCGAGCGGCTCACGCCAGGGAAGACCGCCGCCAGGATCTGCGCCGCCCCGATCCAGATCGCCTGCGCCAAGGACATCTGCTCCATGTCGGTGGTGCGCGGGCGGGTGAAGTACCAGTCCACCACCCACATGACAATGCCGCCGATCACCAGCGACAGGCCGATGACCGTCAGACTCTCCAGGTTCTCATCGATCACATGGGCCTTCTCAAGGATCAATGCCGGTACGGCCGTCACCACAAATGCGATGATGACCAGCGATGCCGGGTGCGTCAGCAGCGTCTTCTCGCCGTTGCGCCCCCTCGGGAAGGTGCGGGCAAACTGGAGGATCCGGTTTCGAAAATAGACCAGCACACTGAGGATCGCACCTAGCTGGATGACAATGGCATACATCTTCCAGTACGGATCATCCAGCGTGATACCGCAGATGGCCTCTGCGATGCGGATGTGGGCCGTGGAGCTGACCGGTAAAAACTCAGTAAGACCCTCGATCACCCCAAACAGGATCGACAGCAGGTAATCCCGCACGAGCAACTCCCTTCGCTCAACTTGCTATTGCTTTCCGGCCTCCGCGGAAGCCTCCGTGAACATGCCCACAGCCCTGCGCAGATAGGATAGGCCGCTGTATACCGTCACAACCAGCGTGGCATAGATGAACAGATCGCGGGCGATGGCAGACGCCGAATCCCATTCATGGCGCTTCAGCCACGGACGGAAATTCACGTACGCCAGCACCACCAGGATGGTGATCGACTGCAGCGTCATCTTCAGCTTGCCGCTGAACTTGGCGCCAAAATCCTTGCCGGTCGATTCGCTCATCCCCCTGAAGGTCGTGACAAGCAGCTCCCTCGCCAGGATCAGCACAACCATCCACGGCGCCACGCCGGTGATCGTCTTGACGTTGTCGGGGACTGCTCCAGGCTCGCTCTCCGGGATCACGAAGTTCTTGCCGGCGAAGAAGATGAAGCTGCCCAGCACCAGCACCTTGTCCACGAACGGATCGGTGATCCGCCCGAACATGCTGCCGGCCTGCCACTTGCGGGCCAGGTACCCGTCCAGGAAGTCGGTGATTAGAGCGACGAGGTAGATGACGAAGGCGATGTTGAGCAGCAGCGGGTCGCCCTGCTTGTCGTACTGGTAACGCGACAACAGGACAAAGAACACGACCGCCAGCATCAGCCGCGAGAATGTCAGGAGGTTAGGTATGTGCCGCACCACTTCAGGTGGCGATTGTAGAGCCTGCATCGCTACCGGGCAAAGCGCACAGACGAGAGGATCAAACGACGATTGAAGAAGAAGAGTAACGACGACTCCCGAAAGGACGATTGGTCCTCTCGCGTCTAACTCTTCCCTCTTCAATCCTTCTTCCGCCGCGAGACTTACGCTTGTTCGCTGGCTTGTGCCGGCTGGGGCGCCGCGGTGGTTGATTCCTTGCGCGCCGGGATGTTCAGCCGCTCGCCGGCGGGAGCATGGCCAGCCTGGCCGGCCGCTGCCTTGGCTTGCGCCTTGGTATCCGGCTGGAGGACCATGATCATTCGCCGACCTTCCACCTTGCTGTCGCGCTCGACCTTGGCGACCGAGGCCAGCTCAGTCTTGATCTTGTCGAAAAGCGATCGACCCAGGTCGATGTGGGCCATCTCCCGGCCCCGGAACTGGAGTGTGAACTGCACCTTGTTCCCATCCTTCAGGAAGGTACGGGCATGG